>NZ_SDLA01000069.1:0-437 GCF_013096845.1 Geobacillus sp. BMUD | reverse complement strand
GCTTCAGGGCGAAGGCGAAACGGTGTTTCTTGACCTGTGATGACAGGCGTTTTTGACCACCCTTGGTTGTCGGGTCTTTTCGCGGATACCGAAATCGCAGCGCTTTGGTCTGCCGAGGCGCAGCTTGCGCACATGCTCACCTTCGAGGCGGCATGGTCGCGGCATGGTCATCTGGCCGGCCTGTGGTCGGAGGCAGACGGCGCATCGGCGGCATCTGCCATTGAAGGTGTGCCCCTTGCACCGGAAGAACTGCGCGACGGGACAGCGCAGGACGGGGTTTGTGTTCCGGTCTTAGTGCGCCTGCTGAAAGAGCGGACAGGGGCACCTGCGATCCACAAAGGTGCAACCTCGCAGGACGTGATCGATACGGCGACGGTGTTGTCCTTGGTCCAAAGCCTCGACCTGATCGACCAACGGTTGGCGCAATTGGCCTCGGA
>NZ_SDLA01000068.1:0-438 GCF_013096845.1 Geobacillus sp. BMUD | reverse complement strand
GCACGTAAACGCGCCTCACGCGCCCGCTGTTGCGCCACGCCACGCAGAATTGCGCGATGCTGCATCACCGAGTGCACGACCAAAACCACCAGAGGAATGACGGTCATCACCACCGCCAGCCAGACAAAAAAGGCGTAACCGCCCACTGCGAAAAATTCATTCCAGGAAGCAAATGCAGGGGTCATTTACGGCCTCTTTTCAGTATCAGTTCACTCACCCACGGACGGCGTTTTTCCATCAGCAAAATCAAATTACGCATCCGCATCAGCGTCAGCGTGGCAGACAGGAGCAGGAAGCCAAAAATCGACCAGCGCAGCGGCGAACGCATCGCCGGATCGATACTTTGCTGCATCCGCGTTGATCCCTGATGCAGGGTGTTCCACCACTCCACGGAGTAATGAATAATCGGCAGATTCACCACGCCAATCAGCACCAGAA
>NZ_SDLA01000067.1:0-439 GCF_013096845.1 Geobacillus sp. BMUD | reverse complement strand
TCGTTGATCTCGGCCGCGCCACCCTCCTGGGCGCGGATGCAACCGGCGAAATAGCGGAAGTGGTCCGCGGCCAGCGGCACGTCGGCATTCAGGGTTTCGCGTACGGCCTTGCCGTTGTCCCAGCTTTCGGCGACGGCGAGTACCTCCAGGTTCTGTTCGATACGGTCGGCAATCTTCAGCAGCACCAGGGCGCGGTCTTGTACCGAGGTCTTGCCCCAGGCTTGGGCGGCGGCATGCGCGGCGTCCAGCGCACGGTCGATATCCTGGGCAGTGGAACGCGGGAATTCGGCAATTGGCTGGCCATTGACCGGCGAGCTATTGGTGAAGTACTGGTCAGCCAACGGCGGCACGAACTCAACGTTGATGAAATTGCCATAGCGTGGTTTGAAAGACACGACGGCGCCTGGAGTTCCGGGTTGTGCGTAGATCATGCTGAGCC
>NZ_SDLA01000066.1:0-439 GCF_013096845.1 Geobacillus sp. BMUD | reverse complement strand
GTGTAGATATAATTATTAATTCTCCTCAAGAAATACTTGATTTGTTAGAAAAATAGACAAAGAGCGTGAGATAAGGATAGGGTCTCACGCTCTTTGTTTTTCGCCATTTAAAGATTGAAATTTTTGCCATTTAAAAAGAAAAGTGACAGATACCATACATTTATAAAAAATTATTGTATATAAATATGGATAATAACCAATTCAAAACCTAGTTATATCCAAATAGCTACCTATACGTTCAAAGATAATCGTTCAATCGTAATAATAGAACACAACTACCTAGCCACTTTTATTGCTTATTAAAAATAACTATAGTTATTCATCGTGCTCAATCCAATTTATTGCTGAACCCTTTTCATCAGTAGTATAAATATCTGGTTCAATAGGAGTATTTTTATAAATTTTACCGGTTCTATCTTTTATAAAAGCAGAAGTGATC
>NZ_SDLA01000065.1:0-451 GCF_013096845.1 Geobacillus sp. BMUD | reverse complement strand
CAGTTTGGTTAGCGTGGCTTCTACAGTCATATCTGCACCGCCAATAACGCCGGCATGGGCGAGGGCGTTACCGGTGGCATAACCACCCATATTCACTTTACCGGACATACATTGTGTCAGGTTGACCACCACAATACCGCGATCGCTGGCTTCTTGTAATTCCTGCAGGAAGGCTTTGTTTTGTGGCGCATTACCCACGCCATAGGAGCGCAGAATCAATGCTTTCACCGGTTGGCGCAGAAAATTGCGCACGACGTCAGCAGAAATCCCTGGATAAATCGTCACTACGCCAATTGGTTGTGGCGTGATTGGATGAACGATTAATTCCCCTTCACCGTGCGGGGCGGGTGGCGTATTCAAACGACGAATATGGATACCAGCTTCCAGTAACGGAGGAAGGTTTGGAGAGGCAAACGCATCAAAACCATCGGCATGGGCTTTGGTAGTGCGG
>NZ_SDLA01000064.1:0-453 GCF_013096845.1 Geobacillus sp. BMUD | reverse complement strand
GAACAATGGCAGTTTATTCGTTTAGAACAAGCGCATACGCAAGAGATATTTATCTTTACGGAAATCGACGTATTTCGGATATTCCTACTGAATATCATGAACCTGTCAAACAATACGCGGCGCAAAACTTTACACAAGAGCAAATTGACAATGCGTTAGCGCAAGGGTGGATTACGCAACAAGAATATGATGAAACGCTGGCATATAAAACAGCGCAGTAGGACGATAATGTGTAATTAGCACTTGTCTCATAATGCGACATAAACACCACTGAAAAGTAGGTGTATTTTTATCCAAATTCTCCATATTCCACCCCTATGTTATATTTTGTAAAGGATGATTGGAATGAAAAAAGGATTTAAGTTATTGTGTGTTGAATGTAATGAAGCGGTAGTATTTGACAAAGATTTTGTAAAAGATGATATATCAAAAATTAACTGCTCAGTATTAGGT
>NZ_SDLA01000063.1:0-457 GCF_013096845.1 Geobacillus sp. BMUD | reverse complement strand
TTCTACTGGAGAGCCGTTTTTTTCTTTTCTAGCCACTGCATAATAGATCGAATCCAATGGAGACACATCGATCACTACTGGGCTGTCGGTTCCAAATGCTACTACAGCATCGTGGGTCAAAAAGGATTGAAAAGGAAACATTTGACTAGCGCGTTGCGGACCTACTTCTTCATCTAACGTTTCATAGCCGACTAATAAATGACTAGGTTGAACGGAAAGAACTAAATTGTCTTGTGCCACTAAAGAAAGATCTGCAGGATCCATGACTTCCAAATGCTCCAGGGTATTATTTTTACCGGCAGAGAGAGGGAAGCGCGCATGACTTTCATTAAAAAAAGACAACGCTTGATGGATCGCTTGGTCACCGATCGTATGGATGCGCATCGGCCAATTTTGCTGGTTTGCTAAGAAAATCAACTGGCGCATTTTTTCAATTGCAATCAGCGGCATACCAATA
>NZ_SDLA01000062.1:0-460 GCF_013096845.1 Geobacillus sp. BMUD | reverse complement strand
CAAGAATTTGGCGCCTACTGGGATGAACGCGGATGGGCAAGAATTGGTCATCAGCTCGAAGATTTGTTTCGAAGATTATTTTCGTTTATTCAAGAACGCAAACGAGAACATTTGCCAACTGTTGAAGGGTTTCTGAAATACGATTATTTGCGCAATCAGAAGCAAAAGCCGCGAAAGCCATGGTGGGATGAAAAGCTTAAAAAACAGGAGCAATCAGCAATCTATCAATTTATCCTGTCCAACCCTGAAATGCTTGGAAAAACCTTTTTAAATCTGTCTCTTTCGGAAAAAGATTTATATAAGCATACGGTTTTAGAAATTCTTCCATTTAATCCTGAGCTGTATTTGCAAAAAAAGATATTAGTAAAAGAGCCGGCAATTTTGTTAGTTTATTACAACTATAGCGATCACCAGCCGCATATGTTTTCTTTTCCGTATACTGCGCTGAAAAAGGTGAGGG
>NZ_SDLA01000061.1:0-498 GCF_013096845.1 Geobacillus sp. BMUD | reverse complement strand
GCATAGGCCACTGCGCGATAAAACCGTTCGCGCTCGGGGCGGAACAAGGCCTGTCCAATCAACGCGCCGATCCCATACGGCACCAGCAACACGACCCCAAGCGCCACTGCCTTCGCGGTGAGCACCCCTTGCACCGCCATCAAAGGCAGCATCAGCATGCTGGTCACCGTGAGGAACACCACGGTGGTCGCTCGGGTCGTGGAAATGCTGTCGCGCCCAGCCAATTGGAACAGCACCATGATTGGCCCCATCAATCCGCTCAACCCGCCGACAAAGCCAGCGGCGCCACCAATCATCACCCGGGTGCCCGTGGTTGGCTCCACGCGGTAGCGCCATCCCGCAATCAACGCGACAAGCGTCAAACCGCAGAAGATCACAACAGCCCAGCGGATCACGATGACATCCGTCACCCGCAGCACCCATAACCCGAACGAAGCCGATACCGTGGCCGACAATATGAGAACCGTCACAGCCTTGCGGTTGACCAGCGGCAAAGCT
>NZ_SDLA01000060.1:0-507 GCF_013096845.1 Geobacillus sp. BMUD | reverse complement strand
CAATAAAGCAAAAACGACCTTCTTCAAGGGTGGCGTTTATCCACTGATTATGGATTCACCATTCGGCGCTCTGGATCGCGAATACCGGGAGAAGATCGCACAGCACATTCCCGATCTCGCCGACCAAGTCATTATCTTTGCGTCTAACTCACAATGGAGCAAAGAAGTCGACGATAAGTGTCGCCCGTTTATCGGGAAAGAGTACAGCTTGGTCTATCACGCCCCAAAGTCGAAAGGCCGTGAGGAAGATAGTGACTACGTTAAGCGTACAGATGGGCCTGAGTTCACGATGATTGAGGAGGGCTATCTTGGCCACTAGAGTAAGACGACCCGCCGAATTCGAAGAAATGCTAAGCGAGTTACGGGACGAAGGTATTTTCCCAACCTTCAAGGATGCGCTTGTCTTCGCGGCTGCTTTGGGTTTCCGCCGCGGCAATCGGAAATCCTTCCAGAAGAGCTCTGAACCAATCGATCTTGAAGTATTCAGAGGCGACTTTGATCGCACGA
>NZ_SDLA01000005.1:0-188577 GCF_013096845.1 Geobacillus sp. BMUD | reverse complement strand
CCCATGTCCCATTCCGAAATAATTCACAAAAAATTTAGCACATTCTTTCGGAAAGGGGGAGAGGGATATTCCGAAGGAATGTGCAAAAAAGAGTCTTTTTTGTGCGGAAATAAAGTGATAATTTACATTATAGCCTTGGCAGTATAGTCATGTTTCCACTGACGTTGTCATATTTGTTAACCCGGCAGGAAATTATCGATTTTCGCGAAATATTAGAGAAAATGATGGTCCGTCTATTCATGATTGGTTGTTGTTTAGCAATATTTAATCTATTATTGTCGCTATTTTACGATATACACTTTAAGCTCGGCATCTTAATCAACACATTGCTCATTTGCCTTTTTATTGTCTATGATCTAATCGACAAAGGGCTCGAACCGCTGCAAATGAGGAAATGGCATGGAAAACAAGAGGAAATTCAAAAAGAAAAACTCGCCATTCTTCAAGAGTTGCTAAACGGAAAACATTTAGAATATTGTGCTAAGCTCATTGCTGATTTAATACACAAAACGATCGATGTGAGTGGAGTATGCATCGTGTGGAAACATGATCACAGCCCTACTGTATTGCATAAAACAGGAATGTTCCGTCATTTTCACGATAGTGAATTATTATCTTATGCTTGTCAAAGCAGCCATTTTTACAAAATGACTATGAATGAAAAGAGCGTCTTTTTCTATCCTATGAATATAGACGATGCATTAATCGGCTGGATGATGATTGGAGAAAAAACAAACGCGACGGTTTTTGACAAAGAAGAACAAAAACTAATGAAAAAAATCCAAATGGACGCCATAGAATTATTCGCCAGCTCAAAAACGTTACAACAGATTGAGAACCAACTAAAGAAAACAATAGAAGAATCATGGATGTCCGAGCAATCCCACTGGCTCCTTCTTCATGAACATGAAGAAGAAAAAAGGAAACTGTCAATTTTCCTCCATGACGAGGTACTGCAACACTTAATTCTTCTTCTCAATAAGCTTGAATGGCTTATTCAAAAGAAAAATATAGATAAAAGATTGTTCGATGACATTAAAGGGCTACTTCAACGTGATATTTTTGAAGTCAGAGAGATGTGCCATGAGCTGTATCCTGTTATGGTGGAGGATTTAGGGCTTAAACAAAGCCTCTCTTCATTAAGGCGAACATGCGAGATGAACTATAACGTGATTGTTGAAGTCAATTATATTGCGAACCTAAAAATCATTCCGCCGTTTCTCTCAATCCAAGCATTTCGGATCATTAAAGAATTAGTTTATAACGCCATCAAACATTCTTCGTCAAGAAAGATTGTTGTAACTGTTGAAGAAACACAACAGTTTCTAAGTATACAAGTCAAAGATTACGGCGTCGGATTTAAGGTGCCGGATCATTTATTAGAATTATCACAGACAAATCACTTAGGTTTAATTACAATTCAAAAACGGGTTCATCAGTTAAAAGGTACACTGACAATACATTCAGAGCTGGGGGCTGGAACTTGCATTTCCGTTTCTTTGCCAATTACAGTTGAAGAAGGTGGGGTCAATGAAAATCAAAATATTATTAGTAGATGACCATTTGTTGGTCATGCATGGAATTCAACAATTGTTAGAAAATGAAATCGATTTGGAGGTCGTCAATACCGTTTGTGATCCCGCACTTTTAGAGACAGAAATCAAAAAACATAACCCCAATGTCATTGTCATGGATATAAGGATGAAAAATGATAATGGGATTGAATGGACGAGAAAAATTGCCAAAACATATCCTACCTGCAAAGTCGTGATTTTATCGGGATATGGTTATGACGAATACATTCAAGCCGCCTATGAAGCTGGCGCTTATGCCTTCGTCACTAAGGAAAATTCGGTCTTTGAATTAGCCAATGCCATTCGGCAAACTTATCTAGGGGTTAAATCGTTCCCAATTGATCGATTGGACCGCTACAACTGTCCTCTTACAAAAACTGAATGGAACATTCTCCAACTCATTTCCGAAGATAAGACAAATGCGGAAATTAGCGAATTGCTGCATATCAGCCGCAGAACGGTGGAACATCATGTGTCTTCCATTTTGCGAAAGCTCGAGGCTGATTCGCGGGTCGGAGCGGTTGTGAAGGCAATAAAGCTAGGATTGATTGGGTAGAAAGGACTGACTCACAAGGCTAGCTGTTCTCTAGCTAAACACTAGATATAGAATTACAGATTCGATTAATGCGTATATATAGTAGCAGAAAAGGGTGTCTCATTGCTTTTGGACACCCTCTCTCCTTTCTAAAACGGCTATGTCAATCGATAAAGAACAACGACTATTGTTGGGCTAAGACTGATTATATTATAGCAAAAAAGACAACTTTCAGCTACGCTAACCGGAATTCATCTCCCCCTTTCACTTTGTTTAGAAGTGGGAGACTTCTTCCGTTGGTAAGTTAAAGTAAATGGGTTATTGCTTTCCGTGAAAATGCAAGACTGGCGCGGATTTTCCATCCACGGGTGGAGGGCAAAACGCTGCCCATGGAACTTTCCGTGAAAATGCTGCACTGGCGCGCATTTTCATCCCCAAGTGGAGGGCAGATTACGCTGCTCATGGAACTTTCTGTGAAAATGTGTCGTCTTAATCCATCATTTCATGCTAGGGGGAAACAAGACTTATTCATGAGTGTTTTTTCAAAAAAGGGCTACGAATCTGAAAAAAACATTTTATAATAGACATATAGTCATCAGATGACCTGTTCACTAAACTCGGTACACGGGAGGGAGAACCGATGAAAGTCTCGTTATTCGTCACCTGCCTGATCGATCTCTTTTATACGGAGGCCGGCAAAGCGACCGTCGAACTGCTCGAGCGGCTCGGCTGTGAGATTGATTTTCCCGAGGCGCAAACGTGCTGTGGACAGCCGGCGTATAACAGCGGCTACGTCCAAGAAGCGAAAGAGGCGATGAAACAAATGATGCGCGCGTTCGCCGATGCCGACTATGTCGTCACCCCATCCGGCTCATGCGCGGCCATGGTAAAAGAATACCCGCACGTCTTCCGTGGCGATCCGGAATGGGAAGACGAAGCGAAGCGCCTAGCGGCGAAAACGTACGAGCTGACCCAATTTCTCGTTGAGGTGCTGAACGTCGAGGATGTCGGCGCCTCGCTCCCCGGACGGGCGACGTACCATACGTCCTGTCATATGACAAGGCTCCTTGGCGTCAAAGAAGCGCCGCTCCGCTTATTAGAACATGTCAACGGGCTTGAGCTTGTTCCGCTGCCGAACGCTCATCAATGTTGCGGGTTTGGCGGCACGTTTTCCGTCAAAATGGGTCCGATTTCCGAACAAATGGTAGATGAAAAAATCGCCCATATCGACGAAGTGGACGCCGACTACGTGATCGGCGCCGATTGCGGCTGTTTACTAAACATCGGCGGACGCATCGAGCGGCTCGGCAAACCGATTCGCGTCATGCATATCGCCGAAGTGTTAAATCAACGCAACGAAAAGGAGGGGAACGACAATGCCGATGAAAATCGAAAACGGGCCGTTTTGGAAACGGGTCGAGGAAAACTTGCAAAATAATTTTATGCGCGGGGCGGTCGCCGGCATGCAAGACCGCGGCTATGTGCGGCGGCTTGGCGTCATTGAAGAGCTTGGCCATTGGGAGGAGTGGCGCTCGCTCGCTGAACAAATCCGAAAACATACGCTCGAAAACTTGGATTATTATTTAATGCAGCTTAGTGAAAACGTTGCCAACCGAGGCGGCCACGTCTTTTTCGCCCGGACGGCCGAAGAAGCGAACGACTACATCCGCCGCATCGCTTTGGAAAAACAGGCGAAAAAAATCGTCAAATCCAAATCAATGGTGACCGAGGAAATCAATTTAAACCCGGTGCTTGAAGCCATCGGCTGTGACGTTGTCGAAACCGACCTCGGCGAGTACATTTTGCAGATTGACGATCATGACCCGCCGTCGCATATCGTCGGCCCGGCGCTCCATAAAAACAAAGAGCAAATTCGCGACGTCTTCCGCCGCAAGCTTGGCTATACGAAATCGTCCGATCCGGTTGAACTTGCCCGCCATGCCCGCGAAACGCTGCGGCGCGACTATTTGACGGCTGACATCGGCATCACCGGCTGCAACTTCGCCATCGCCGAATCGGGTTCGATCACGCTCGTTACAAACGAGGGCAACGCCGACTTAGTGACCGCGCTGCCGAAAACCCAAATTACAGTCATGGGCATGGAGCGGATCGTTCCGACATTTGAAGAAATGGAAGTGCTTGTGAGCATGTTGACACGCAGCGCCGTCGGGCAAAAATTGACGAGCTACATCACCGTCCTCACCGGCCCGCGCGACGAAGGGGACGCTGACGGACCGGAAGAGTTCCATCTCGTCATCGTCGACAACGGGCGCTCATCGATTTTAGGCACAGAGTTTCAGCCGGTGCTGCAATGCATCCGCTGCGCGGCCTGTGTCAACGTCTGCCCGGTATACCGCCACATCGGCGGCCATTCGTACGGCTCGATTTACTCCGGCCCGATCGGCGCGGTCTTGTCGCCGCTCTTAGGCGGCTATGACGACTACAAGGAGCTTCCGTACGCGTCCTCCCTTTGCGCGGCCTGTACGGAGGCATGTCCGGTGAAAATTCCGCTTCATGAGCTGCTCATCAAACATCGCCAAATCATCGTCGAGCGGGAAGGAAAAGCACCGGTCGCGGAAAAGCTGGCGATGAAGGCGTTTCGCCTCGGGACCGCCTCGCCGTCATTGTACCGGTTCGGCACGAAGTTGGCGCCAAGCGCCTTCGCTCCGTTCGTTGAAGACGGGCGCATCAGAAAAGGCCCCGGCCCGCTGAAAGCGTGGACGGAAAGCCGCGAATTTCCGGCGCCAAGCAAAGAGAGGTTCCGGGACTGGTTTCGCAATCGGCAAAAAGGAGGGAATCCGTCATGACGCGTGGTACGATTCAAAACCGTGACGCGTTTTTACAAACGATCGCCGGGCGTCTCGGAAGAAGCCCCCGCCTGTCCGGCGTCTCCCGGCCGCAATGGGATGATGCGCCGCAATGGACGGTGTTTGCCGGCTATAGCCAGGACGACTTGCTGGCGGCGCTTCGCCAACAGTGCACACTTATTCATACGGACTACATCGAGACAACAAGCGCCGAACTGGCGGCTGTACTGAAGCGACAAGTGTCGGCCTACGGCGGCGGACCGGTCATCGTGCCAAACGATCCGCGCTTTGCCGAGTATGGCCTATCCCCCTTGCTTCAGGAGGAATGGCCGGCGGCACAAACGGACGTTCACGTGTGGAACCCGGCGCTCGGCCGCCAAAACATTGACGCCGCCGAACAGGCGAACGTCGGCATCGCCTTTAGCGACATCACCCTCGCCGAATCGGGAACGGTCGTGCTGTTTTCCCGCAACGGGCAAGGGCGGGCCATTCACTTTTTGCCGAAGACGTATATCGCCATCGTTCCGAAAAGCACCGTCGTGCCGCGCATGACGCAAGCGGCGGCGATCATTCACGAGCAAATCGAACAAGGCACCCTCGTTCCGTCATGCATCAACTTCATCACCGGCCCGAGCAACTCCGCCGACATTGAAATGAACTTGGTCGTCGGCGTCCACGGTCCAATGAAAGCGGCGTATATCATTGTCACTGACCGGTAAGCAACGCGAAACGGTGCCCCCTTGTTCGTCGGGCACCGTTTTTTCGTTCAATATTGCCGGCTCACATCAACCGCATTGGCAAGCGGCTTCCCGGCTTCGATGCGGCTAAGCGTGTCCAATATAGAGCGGGCGGCGTCCTCGGCCGCGGTGAGCGCCGCGATATGCGGAGTGATGATGACATGGGGATGACCCCATAGCGGCGAGTGCGGCGGCAGCGGTTCTTCTTCGAACACATCGAGCACGGCGAGGCGCACATTTCGGTTTTCCAGCGCCCCGACAAGCGCCGTCTCCTCGACCGTGGCGCCGCGGCCGACATTGATAAAGCCCGCATTGTGCAGGCAGGAAAAAAACGTCTCATCAAAGAGATGATGCGTTTCCTCTGTCAGCGGAAGCGCGGCGATCACCCAATCGGCGCGAGCAAGCGCTTCCCCCGCCTCGTCATGGCGGTAAACAGCCGAAAACGGCGGCGTGTCTCGGCCGCTTCGCGAGACGCCGACGGGCGAAACCCCAAACAGACGAAGCGTTTCGGCAATGCGCCGGCCGATCTCGCCCGTCCCGTAAATGACAATCCGCTGTTCGCTAAGCCGCTTCGGGGCGACCGGCTTCCACTGCCGCTGTTCTTGATACCAAGCATACACGTCATGGCATTGGGCGTCGCGCAGCAAGTAGCTGAGGCAATATTCGGCGATCTGCTCGCCAAATGACCCGATCGTCCGCGTCAGCAGCACGTCCGGCTTCCATTCCCGCTTCCACAAAAACGCGTCGACCCCCGCGCCGAGCGAATGCACCCAGCGCAAATGGGCAAGCGAAAACGGCCCGGCCGGCCGAAAGCCGATGTACGCGTCCGCCCAAGCAAAATCCGCCTCCTGCAATTCTTCTTCAGCGACAAAGCGAAACGCTTTATCGGGCCGCTTGTCCGGAAGAAGAGCGGCAAGCTCGGCATAAAGCCTTCCCGTCACGAGAATGCGTTGGATGTTCATGGAAGCACACCACCTCCAGCCGCTCAAATCAACGTCCCCTCTTCACGCGCTGCTTTTTTATTCGCGATGTAGCCGGCAGCCAAAACAAAAATCGTCACACCGGCCGCGACGGCATAGACGAACGGACCGTGCGAAAGATGAAGCAAGCGGAGCACCCCTTCGTCCCCAACGATCATCTTCCCGGCCGTCCACGCCAAAATGCCCGACCCAACGTACGCGATCCATCGATGTTGTTCCATCACCCGGACGATCGCTTTGGAGCCGAAAATCATGATCGGGATGCTGATGGCTACCCCGAGCGCCAGCATGCCAAGATGCCCTTCGGCCGCCCCAGCGACAGCGACAACGTTGTCCAAGCTCATGACCGCATCGGCGATGATAATCGTCATAATCGCCTTCAACAATCGATCCGCCGATTGTACACCCGCCTCTTCTTCCCGCTCAACGAGCACTTTATAGGCGATCCATACAAGCAACAAACCGCCCGCAAAGTGAATAAACGGGATTTGGAGCAAAAAGACGATGACAATCGCAAACAAAACGCGTAGCAACACCGCCCCGGCCGTCCCCCAAAAAATCGCCTTGTTTTGCTGGTCTTTCGGCAGCCGCCGCGTCGCCATCGCAATGACGACCGCATTATCCCCCGACAAAATGATATCAATCGCAATAATCTTCCATAAGGCCAACAACGCCGCGGCTGAAATCGTCAACAGAAGCCACCCTTTCCCCTTTTTCTCTCTTCCTCATCTTACCGCAAATCTGCAAGGGGAACAACTTTGGGAGACTGGTGAAAAATGACTGATCTCGCCGAATCCGTTCAGTTGACAAAAGAGGCGTTGATGTTACAAGGTTTCTCAGCTTGGGAAAGGGCTGTCTTTCACAGCTTTTTCATGACATCCCCCTTTTCGAACCGCTCACCAATGCCCTCGGCCTAACGAGAAAGAAATTGGGAGGAAAGACGGTCAAATTTTGCAAAAAAATGTAAGGAAGCAAGCCACATTCACCGAGGGCGGCTTCCCGATCTCTAGCGGAACAAGGCGGCGGTTCAAGGTCTATCTACCTTCCATTTTTTGAAATACCGCTCCTTGAACGCCCCCCCACCTGCGCCCGCCATGCCTCTTCCTTTTCTAAGCTTTCGTTTCATCGGGGAGAAGTTGATGGTTTGCCCTTTCTCTCAGCCACGCCGCCACCGCTTCGATGTCATCGGAAAACACGCGGTCTACCACAATGGAAGGAACGATGCGGCGCGCCTCGTGGTAAAACTGCCTCGTTGACGCAGCCAGTCGCTCGATGCCGCGCGCTTCGACAGCCTGCAACGCACAAATGAGCTCAATCGCCAACACCTTTCTTGCGTTTTGCACGATCATGTACGCATGGCGGGCGGCGGTCGTCCCCATGCTGACATGATCTTCTTGGTTAGCCGACGACGGAATCGAATCGACGCTGGCTGGATGAGCGAGCGTCTTGTTTTCCGATACGAGCGAAGCCGCGACGTATTGCATAATCATCGCTCCCGACTGCAAACCGGGCTGCGGGCTTAAAAACGGCGGCAAGCCTTCGTTCAAATGCGGATTCACGAGCCGCTCGATGCGGCGCTCGCTCATGTTGGCCAGCTCCGCCACCGCGATTTTCAACAGATCCATGGCGATCGCCACCGGCTGGCCGTGAAAGTTGCCGCCGGAAAGAACATCCCCGTTCGCAAAGATGAGCGGATTGTCGGTGGCGGCGTTCATTTCGATTTCGAGCGTTTCTTTCACATAGCGGAGCGCTCTGAGCGATGCCCCGTGCACTTGCGGGATGCAGCGGATCGAGTACGCATCTTGCACGCGCCGCTCCCCTTGCCTTGTGGTAAGCTGGCTTCCAGCGAGGTAACGGCGCATTCGTTCCGCCACCTCCGCCTGTTCCGGAAATCCGCGGGCTTCGTGGATGCGGGCGTCAAAAGCATCGGTCACGCCATAAAGCGCCTCGACCGTCAATGCGGCGATCCGCTCGCTGTCGTAAGCGAGCTGTTCCGCCGCTAAGCAAGCCAAAATTCCGACGGCCGTCATCGCCTGCGTCCCGTTAATGAGAGCCAACCCTTCCTTCTCTTTCAGGGAGAGCGGTGGGATTCCGGCTTGCGAAAGCGCTTGGGCGGCAGGCATCCGCCGGCCTTGATACATCACTTCCCCTTCGCCGACAAGCGCCAGCGCCAAGTGAGCCAGCGGCGCCAAATCGCCGCTCGCGCCGAGGGAACCTTGCTGGGGCACGATCGGGTGAATGCCGGCGTTCAAAAACGTAAGCAGCTGCTCAATGACCGCCGGCCGCACGCCGGAATACCCTTTTAACAAAGCATTCGCCCGCAACAGAAGCAGCGCCCGCACCACTTCCTCGGCAAACGGCTCGCCGACAGCACAGGCGTGTGAGCGGAGAAGATTGATTTGCAGCTGCTCAAGGCTGCTTCCTTCAATGCGCACATCAGCGAGTTTGCCAAAGCCCGTATTCACGCCATAGATCGTCCGTCCACTGGAAATCGCTTGTTCCACTGCCGCGCGGCCTTTCTCGACAGCCCTCATGCTTTCCTCAGCGGCCGCCACCATCTCCCGCTCATAGACAACACGTCTTACCTCATCGATCGTCAAAGTGTGTCCGGTCAATACGATCATCATTCCATCTCCCTTCGTTTGTTTTCCCAATCGAACGCCTGGGCAAACAAAAAAGGAGGCGCCCTGCCATATGGCAGCGTTCGCCTCCTCATGACTCATCGCTCTAGGCATTGATCGTTCCTATATATGATTGATTCCGAGCCCGGCCGCCTCGTGCTCGAGCCCGCGCACCGGAGCGCCGATCGTCCCGTACAAGGCGACGGCGATCCATTCCCCTTCGCTCGGTTGTTCATACGGCATACCGCGCACGACGGCGAAACGAAGGCCAGCGGTTCTCAACAAATCTCCCAGCTCTACCTGCCCTCTCGTTACGCCATGCACTGCCTCTAAAATCGCATGGTATAAGGCGTGCATCTCACGGTACAAGCCGCCGTCAACCACTCCATGCCGTTTCGCCGCCGTCTCAATCGCCGCGACGATTTTTTGCGGCTCCATCGCCCCGACCCGCCCTTGACAATAGCGCCAGGCGAGCGCCTGGAGCTGGTTGAGAACCGGGGCTTCCTCTCCTTCGTCAAGCATCGCCAGCAGCAATGCCAGCCGGCCGATGCGCGCCGATTTTTCTTTTCCCATGCTCGATACTCCCATTTGCTCTTTTTTTCTATTGTATGACGGCGAGAAAAACGGAGTCAATCGTTTTTTTCCATATTTTAACACACTAACTTGTTATCGGAATAAAGGCCTATGGCCAGAAGGTATGGCAAGTGAGGTTGTTTTCCAAACCCCGGCGCTTGATGGATGTTTCCCGACAGATCACACATGAAGGAAAACAGCGAATGGCTGAAAACCACAATAAGACTCGATTTACATTTTATTGAATATATGATATCATAAAAATATCAAATTGATATGAATTAGGGGGACAATCAATGAGGGAACAGAAAGCTTGGTATCTCGATGGATTCATCGGTATCGGCGGCATCGCTATGCTTCTCATCGCTGGGTTTCTCCTCCTCGTCCAGCAATTGTTTTTGCCCGCCCTTTTGTTTTTCGTCATGACTGTGTTGCTCGCGACCGGCATCACGATCGTCCAGCCTAATCAAGCAAAAGTGCTCACCTTTTTCGGCCGCTATTTCGGTACGATCCGCGACAGCGGGCTGTTTTTCACCGTGCCGCTCACGGTCCGGACGAAAGTATCGCTGCGCGTACGCAACTTTACCAGCAACAAACTGAAAGTGAACGATATCCAAGGCAATCCGATTGAAATTGCCGCCGTTGTCGTTTTCCGCGTCATTGATTCAGCCAAGGCTGTATTTGATGTTGATGATTACGAACAATTCGTCGAGATTCAAAGTGAAGCTGCGATCCGCCATGTCGCGACCAAATATCCATACGACACGTTTGAAGACGACAACGAAATTACGTTGCGCGGCAACGCCGATATTATTTCCGATGTTCTCGCCGCTGAACTGCAGGAACGATTGCGCGTCGCCGGAGTCGAAGTGATGGAAGCGCGCCTCACCCATTTGGCCTACTCGCCGGAAATTGCGGGCGCCATGCTCCAACGCCAACAAGCTGCCGCCATTTTGGCCGCCCGGAAAAAAATCGTCGAAGGTGCCGTCTCCATGGCGCAAATGGCGGTTGAACAACTTGACAAAGAAAACATTTTAGAGTTAGATGATGAACGAAAGGCCGCGATGGTGAACAACTTGATGGTCGCGATCGTCTCCGAGCGCGCCACTCAGCCGGTGATCAACACCGGCAGTCTATACTGATGGTTGTGGAGTGCGATGACAAAGAAAAAACAGTTCCCTTTGCGCATTGATTATGACCTGTACACCATACTAGAGCAATGGGCGCACGACGAATTCCGCAGCGTCAACGCCCAGATCGAGTTTTTGCTGAGGGAGGCAGCGAAGCGGGCCGGGCGGCTCAGGAAAGGAAAAACGGATCAAAGACAAAGAAGCTAGCCGCTAACGGCTGGCTTCTTTCGTTTTTCAGTCATGGGCATTTGTTACAGAAATATAATGATAGCAGAGCTCTTTTTAAAAAGGGGGACGACCCAATGCCGCACCCGCTGCCGCCGCTTACGACCATTACGAAATCTTATTTATCGTCCCGCCGCGCTTGCAACAGCTTAGCCGCCTTTGGCGCCATGCGGAAGGAGGATGAGCATGGAGAGCTACTATGCTGTGCTCGAAGCGATCGCCGGCGCGCCAGGCGATGGCGTGGTAGCCATCATCATTGACGTTGAAGGCTCGGCCTATCAAAAAGAAGGGACGTGCATGTGGATTGACGCAAATGGGGAAACGGTCGGGCTGCTGAGCGGCGGATGCCTTGAAGAAGCGGTGGCGGCCCACGCCCTTGACGTATTGGTGAGCCGCCAGGCAGCCGCTGTTTCGTTTGATTTGCGGACCGAGGACGATTTGTCTTGGGGGCAGGGCGCTGGCTGCAACGGACTCATCCGTGTTTGGCTTGAGCCGGTGACAGAGGACACAAAATCGGTCTGGCTGGCGCTCAAACGCTGCCTTGACCGCGGCGAGCATGTTCTAATGGCCCGGAGCCTCTCCAACCGAAACGAACCGCCGTTTTTCCAAAGCGAAACAGGGGAGCGCTTCGGCGGCTATGCTTCGCCGCCGAGGCCGGAATGGCTCAAGGCGCTGCATGGCACCCCGTTTTTCCGCGGCCGAAATGGGGTGCAGGAAACGGATGACGGCGCGTTTTACATCCAACATTTTTGGCCGAAGCCGCGCCTCGTTATTTTCGGCGCCGGGCCGGACGTCCCGCCGCTCGTCTCGGCAGCCAAAGCGGCGGGATTTTCCGTTACCGTAAGCGATTGGCGGCCGGCGTTTTGTCACCCGTCTCATGTGCCGGACGCCGACGCCTTAGTCATTGGCTTTCCGCATGAAACCGTTCCGCGGCTTCACCTGAATGAACGCGACTTTGTCATCATCATGACCCATCAGTTTGAACGCGACCGCGAACTCGTTTCCTTGTTAGCCGACATGCCACTCGCTTATCTCGGTGTGCTCGGTCCGCAGCGGCGCACGGACCGCCTCTTTCCCTCCGGCTCGGCTCCGCCGTTTGTCCGTTCACCGGTTGGACTGCCAATCGGCGCGCGCAGCCCGCAGGAAATCGCCATTAGCATTACGGCCGAGCTGATCAGCGTGTTGCGCGGGCGGGGAACGGAGGCCGCCCTATGAGCGGAGTTGCGATCGCTGCCATTTATTTAGCGGCTGGGCAGAGCCGGCGGATGGGAACCGATAAGCGCGCCCTGCCGTGGGGAGATGAGACGCTCGGCGCCGCCGGCCTTAAAGCGGCGCTTCGTTCCCGCCTTGCGCCTGTCATCGTCGTCGTTCCTCCGGACGATGCGCTCGCGTGGCTTCCGGCCGAGCTTCGGGATCATGAAAACTGCCGCTTCGCCCGCTGCGCTGACCATTGCCGCGGGCAGGCGCATTCGCTTGCCTGCGGCCTGCAAGTGGCGATCGCAGAAGGGGCGGACGCCGCTGCTGTGTTGCTCGCCGATCAGCCGTTTGTCACGTCTGAGACGATCGAGGTGCTTGCCGACCTTTATCGCCGACACCGTCCTGATTACGTCGCCTTCACCCGCTTCGGCACGCCAATGCCGCCGGTTATTTTTGGAAAACGAATGTTCCCTTCCCTGCTCACTCTAAAGGGCGATGCCGGCGGGCGCGCGCTGTTTGGTCATCCCTGCTGGCGCGGCCTCTTGTATGAAGGCGACGAAATAGCAGGCATCGATATCGACACGAAAGACGATTACGAGCACGCTGTCACTCATCAAAAAGAAAAGGAGGGACGCCACCGTGGCCGTCGGTAAAAGCATCATTCGCAAAGAAGCGTGGGATAAAGTGACCGGCCGGGCGAAATATACGAACGATTTCAAAGAACAGAGGATGCTTCATGCTGCTCTGGTGACAAGCCCATACGCCCACGCACGCATCCTCTCGCTGGATGCACGCCGCGCGCTCGCCGCCCCCGGCGTCCATGCTGTTGTGACCGGTGAAGGGCTTCCGCTCACCGGTGAAGATATGCGCGATCGTCCACCAATCGCCGTCGACAAAGTGCGCTACTTTGGCGAGGTCGTCGCCGTCGTCGTTGCCGACACGCTTGCGCAGGCCGAACAAGCAGCCCGCCTCGTCCGCGTCGCTTACGAACCGCTTCCGGCCGTCGGCTCGCCGCGCGAGGCGTTGAAAGAAGGCGCTCCGCTATTGCATGAACATCTCGACCGCTACGAAAAAAACAAAACGACTCATCCTGAACCTGGAACCAACATCGCCCACCGGACGAAAATCCGAAAAGGCAACATTGAACAAGGGTTTGCTGAAAGCGACGTCATCGTCGAAACGAGCGTATCGTTCGCCCCTTCCGACCATATCGCGATGGAAACACGCTGCGCCACGGCAGAAATTTGGCCGGACGGTGCAATCCATATTTCCGCCTCTTCCCAGTCACCGTTTATGATCAAGAAACTGCTCCATGCGTATTTTGGCGAAGAAACCGGCAAAGTCATCGTCCATACGCCGCTTGTCGGCGGCGCTTATGGCGGAAAAGCCCCCGTGCAGCTGGAACTGCTCGCCTACCTTGCTTCGAAAGCGGTCGGCGGCCGAAAAGTGAGCGTCTGGAACAGCCGCGAGCATGACATGGCCACCTCTCCCGTCCATATCGGATTAGAGGCGACTGTCAAAATTGGCGCCACGAAAGACGGCGTCTTGAAAGCGATGGAAATCATATTTCTGTTTGACGGCGGCGCTTATTCCGACAAAGCGATCGATGTCAGCCGCGCCGCGGCCGTCGATTGCACCGGCCCGTACCATGTCGAACACGTCTGGTGCGATTCGCTTTGCGTCTACACGAACCGCCCGTACGCGACGCCGTTTCGCAGCTTTGGGCATTGCGAGCAAGCGTTTGCCGTTGAGCGAGCCATCGATGAGCTAGCACGGAAGCTGCAGCTCGATCCATGGGAAGTGCGGCGCAAAAATGCCATCCGCCCAGGACAAACAACCCCGACGCAAGTGCGGCTCACGAAAAGCAACGTCGGCAACATATCAGCCTGCCTCGACCGGTTGCGCGAGCTGATGCGCTGGGACGAATGGCAGCGCGTCGAAGTGGACGCTTATACGGTAAGAGCAAAAGGAATCAGCGGCGGCTGGAAAACGTCCACGATCGACACAGACGCCAGCTCCGGCGTCATCTTAACATTTAACTCCGACGGCAGCGTCAACGTCATCTCCGGCGTCGTCGAAATCGGAACGGGCACGAAAACGGTGCTCGCACAAATCGTCGCTGAACGGCTGAAGATGGATGTCGATCGTGTCCATGTCAAAATGGATATCGATACGCAAACGACGCCCGAACATTGGAAAACGGTCGCCAGCCGCGGGACGTTTATGGCCGGACGTGCGGCTCTCGCCGCCGCCGATGACGCCATCCGCCAGTTGAAAGAGATCGCCGCCTGCGTGCTGCGGGCCGCGCCGGATGATTTGGAAGTCGGGTTCGAGCGCGTCTTTTTGCGCGATGACCCGGCGATATTCATTCCAGTGAAAGACATCGCCTACGGCTACAAATTCCCAAACGGCAATGCCATCGGTGGACAAGTGATCGGGCGCGGCCACTACATTTTGCGCCACTTGACCCCGCTTGACCCGGAGACCGGCGCCGGCAAACCGGGGCCGGAATGGGGCGTATGCGCCGAGGGAGTGGAAATTGAATTCAACCGCCGCGACTACACGTATCGCATCGTCAAAGCGTATGCGGTCATTGACGCCGGCAAAGTGCTCAACCCAAAGGCAGCGCTTGGCCAGGCCATGGGGGCAATGAGCATGGGGCTGAGTTTTGCCAGCCGAGAAGGGTTTCTTTTTGACCACGAACAGCGCTTGTTAAACCCGCAGTTGCGCACATACCGGCCGATTCGCTTCGGCGAACATCCAGAATACATCGTTGAGTTTGTCGAAACGCCGCAAATTGACGCCCCATATGGCGCTCGCGGCATCGGCGAACATGGCCTGATCGGCATGCCCGCCGCCTTGGCAAACGCCTTGTCGCTCGCTGCCGGCGTTCCGCTCAATGAACTGCCGCTCGTGCCAGAACTGATTTGGCGGAAACAGAAAGGGGACTCCTATGGTTCCGTTTGATTTTGCCTACTACCGGCCGCAGTCGATTGCCGAAGCGACAGCGCTATTCTTGGCGCTTGAACGTGACAGAAAACGACCGCTTTACTACAGCGGCGGCACGGAGATCCTCACGTTGTCTCGGTTGAACCTTGTCCGCACCGCTGCCGTCATTGACATAAAAGCGATCCCTGAGTGCCGGGCGCTTGAGGCGAGCGCCGATCCTCTCGTGCTTGGAGCGGCGCTGTCGCTCACCGAGCTCGAGGAGGCGAATCCGTTCCCGTTATTGACAAAAGCGGCCCGAGAAGTCGCCGACCGAACGGCGCGCAACCAAATTACACTCGGCGGCAACATTTGTGGACAAATTTTTTACCGTGAAACCGCACTGCCCCTATTCGTCGCCGAGGCAGATGTCATCGTTGCCGGACCATACGGCATCAGGCAATGCCGCTTCCTTGACTTGTTTCATCAACAGCTGCAGCTGGGCCGCGGTGAATTTGTCGTCCAGTTCAAGGTTGACCGTGCCACCGCCACCCTGCCCCATTTCCATCGCAAGCGCCGCAAACAAGGAGAAGTCGGCTACCCGCTTGTGACGATTGCAGCGCTGAAAAAAGACGAGGCCGTTCGCGTCGCTTTCAGCGGTGTCTGCCCGTTTCCGTTTCGCCTGGCTGAAGTTGAGGCGCACCTCAACGACCGGAGCCGCCCGATTGGCGAACGGATCCAAGCGGCGATCGCCGCCTTCCCGCGCCCGATTTTGCATGATATTGAAGGATCGGCGGACTACCGCCTGTTTGTCGCCGCCCAACTTTTGGAAGATGCGCTTCGCGAGTTAGGGGAAACCATCTAGACGGGAGGTCCACATATACACATGGAAGAAACAACAAAGCGGGAGCTTGTGTTGCACATTAACGGGGAGCAACGAACCGTCGTCATCCGCCAAGCCGAGACGCTGCTGTTTGTTTTGCGCGATCATCTTGGGCTGACCGGCGCCAAACCGGGTTGTCTAAACGGTGACTGCGGAGCCTGCACCGTCTTAGTCGATGGCATGCCGATCAAGTCATGCATGATGCTCGCGATGGAAACGGTCGGCAAACCGATCACGACGATCGAAGGGCTGGATGATGCCCCCATACAACACGCTTTCGTCCGCCATTTCGCTTTTCAGTGCGGCTATTGCACACCGGGCTTCATCATGAACGCTCAGGCGCTCATCGAGCGGCATCCGGATGCCGATGACGCGATGATTCAAGAATGGCTCGAATCGAACATTTGCCGCTGCACAAGCTATCAAGAAATTGAAGCAGCAATCAAAGAAGTGCTTGAAGCTAAAAAACAAGCATGACGCGTTAGCCTCATTTTCGACAGAAATCTCCACCTCGAGCAATAGGCAAAGCAAGCGATCCTAGGAAGAAGTGAGAGAAGTTGGCCAAGACAGCTCAGATTTCGCTCCTCCGTAGGAGCGTTTATCATCGCGGCGCAACCCATTGGCAAGTGGAAATGCTGTTTACCGCCTACATTTTTACGATGGCCGTCATGATGATTCCGGTTGGCCTCGTCGTCAGCCGCGTCGGCGATAAACAAATGATGGTGATCGGACTTGGCCTTGTCACGATTTTCTCATTATTGTGCGGCTTTGCGGCGAATATCCCGCAATTATCCCTCTTCCGCGCCGGGTGGGGGCTTGGCAATGCCACGTTTTTTGCGACCGCCATGACCTTGTTAATCGCCTTAACACCGCAGGCGAGCACGGCTGTCGGCTTGTATGAGGCGGCGATCGGCCTCGGGATGGCCGGCGGCCCGCTCATCGGGGGGCTGCTTGGCCAACATTCATGGCACTACCCGTTTCTCGGCACGAGCGTGCTCATTTTTATCGCCTTTTTGCTTGTCGCCTTGTTTGTGTACGATCCGAATAAAGGAAAACCAAAAAAGGCGGCCGGGTGGCAAGAAATGCGGCGTCTGCTCGCCTTTCCGCCGTTTTTGAAAGGGGCGGTGGGCGGCATGCTTTACTATTACGGCTTTTTCGTTGTCCTAGCCTATTCGCCGCTCATCATTCGCTTATCCGCCATTCAAATCGGCCTCGTCTTCTTCGGCTGGGGGCTTTGCCTCGCCTACGGTTCGGCGGTGCTGGCTCATCGGCTGGAGGAAAGCCATGAACCGAAACATCTATTGCCGTACAGCTTATTGCTGTTTGCGGTGTTGCTGCTGCTGTTGGCCGTCGCTCAGCCAACTTGGTTGATGATCGTCTTGATCATTTTGTCAGGTCTTGTATCCGGCGTAAACAACGCCTTGTTCACAAGCTACGTGATGGAAACATCGCCGTATGAACGCGGCGTCACTTCCGGCATGTACAACTTCGTCCGCTGGCTCGGAGCGGCCATCGCCCCCGTGCTGTCCGGCGTCATCGGCCATGCCATTTCCGCGAAAGCGCCGTTTATGGTGGCCATGGCGCTGGCGCTCATCGCCTTCCTGTTCCTTGCCTGGCGCAAGCGGGAGACTTCGGCAACCAAAACGGCATAACCGTGAAAAGCAGGCGACAACGGCCGTTTCGCGTCTATATAAAACTCGGAAAACGCCCGTCTCCGTCTGGAACGGGCGTTGTTCACAACTCGCTTTCCAGCCACGATCATTTTGAGCATGCTGCGGTGGCGTTGTCTGCTCCGCACGCAATGGCGAGACATTGCCCTTTTTCACGAAACTTCTTCCATCCTCCTACTTATGGCGCCGCCTTTTCAGCTATGAACCGTCCGCTTCTCGCTGATGAGGACGCCGCGTTTTTTCATCTCGTCCATATACACATCCCCCGGAACGATTTGCTCTGGCGGATAGACGCCGCGCTTTGTAATCACCCCGCGTCCGATGAGCTGAGCGACAGCGGAAATGGTGTAAGCCGTCGTGCGCGCCATCGCCGTCACCTTGTTTTCGCGGTCATTGAACGTGACGGTTTCGTATTCAAGCACTGTTTCCTTTCCGTCTTTCCGACCGCCGACGATGACTCGGAGCAACACCACATCATCTTTTCCTTTCAAATCAAGAAGCGGCTTTAGGACGGAAAGCAGCACATCGCGCGGCTTGACTTTGCATCCATTGACCTCGACTTCTACATCGTTGCGCGTCAAGTTCAAATCGACAAGCAGCTTGCATTTTTCTGCATGGCCGCGGTAGCGGATCGTTTTGTACTCGAGCCGCTTCAAGTTCGGAAACGAACGCGAGAGCGTCGACGTCCCGCCTGAGGTGTGAAACGCTTCAAGCGGCCCGAACCGGTCGAAATAAATCGGCTCGACTTCCGAAAGGGACGGCACTTCCTGCTTTTGGCCGTTGCGGATAATCAAGGCTGGATCCGTGTAATGGTCAAGCAGCCCCTCGAGTGAAAACACATGGTTGTACTCCAGCGGCGGTTCAGGACGGACGGGAATGCCGCCAACATACAACAAGATGGATTCCACCTCATCGAGTTGACTCGCCCCATAACCGGATAAAATGTTGATCATTCCCGGTGCGACGCCAAGGTCGGGGATGATGGTCACACCAGCAGCTTGGGCTTGTTCATGCAGCTCAAGCACCCGGTCGGTGATATGGCCGATATGGCCGCCTAAATCGACAGAATGGACGCCAGCTGCAATGGCCGTTTTCGCCACCGTTTCGTTAAATTGGTAAAACAAGGCATTGACCACCACATCGTGCCCTTTCATGCAAGCCGACAGCTGCTGTTGATCACCAGCGTCCACCCGCACGGCGGCAAGCTTCTCGGAATGAAGCTGCCGCACCGTCTGCTCTGCCTTAGCTAAATCAACATCAGCCAACGTCACCGCCTCAACGTCTGGGCTTTGCACTAAATCTCGCGCTGCTTCTTTGCCCATCAACCCCGCTCCAAGCACAAGCACTTTCATCGTTCTTTCCCCCTCCGTCACCGATTCTTTGCCATACGCTCACATGGCAGCCGCTTGTTTCGCATCCTTGTTGCGGCCGTTGCTTCAGTTCGCCACACGTGTTTGGTGTTGATTTTTTCTTCTCTTTCCCCGACCATCTTGCAAGCGACATCCCGGTTCAATCTCCAGTATCGATTTGCGCCCGCTGCAGCCTGCCGCTGAAATCGACATAAATGCTCCGCCATTCGGTGAATACGTCAAGCGCAGCGACGCCGGAGTCGCGATGGCCGTTGCCCGTCCCTTTCGTGCCGCCAAACGGCAAATGAATTTCCGCTCCCGTTGTGCCGGCGTTGACATACACAATGCCGGTGTCCAAATCGCGCATCGCTCGAAACACGTTATTAACATCGCGTGTGAAAATCGCGCTTGAC
This sequence comes from Geobacillus sp. BMUD, assembly GCF_013096845.1. Lineage (NCBI taxonomy): Bacteria > Bacillati > Bacillota > Bacilli > Caryophanales > Anoxybacillaceae > Geobacillus > Geobacillus sp. BMUD. Next base: position 168,958 of record NZ_SDLA01000005.1, on the reverse strand, counting down.
AGCCCATAATCGACGCTGTTGTTGACGGCGATCGCTTCGTCCAAACTGCGGACGGAAATGATCGACACGACCGGGCCAAAAATTTCTTCGCGGGCGATGCGCATATTCGGCGTGACATCGGTGAAAATCGTCGGTGCGTAGTAAAAGCCGCGCGCATAGTCGCCTTCACGCAATATATAACCGCCCACAAGCAGCTTCGCCCCTTCTTCTACGCCAATACGCACGTAGTGGTCAATTTTTTGCAGCGCCTCTTCGTGGATGACGGGTCCGACTTTGACCGTTTCATCGAGCCCGTTGCCAATTCTCAATGTTTTCACGGCTTCAAGCAGACGCCGTTCAAGCTCCTGTTTCACCCGCTCATGGACAATGACCCGGCTGCACGCCGTGCACCGCTGGCCTGATGTACCGAATGCACTCCAGATGATGCCGTCCACCGCCAATGTCAAATCAGCATCATCCATCACAATGACAGCGTTTTTTCCTCCCATTTCAAGCGAAACTTTTTTCAACAGCCGTCCACATTTTTCCGCAATCATCCGCCCGACTTCATTCGATCCGGTAAACGAGATGACCTTGACATCCGGATGTTCGACGAGCGCATTGCCAGCTGTCGGCCCGTCGCCATGGACAACATGAAACACTCCCGGCGGCAAGCCCGCTTCTTCAAAAATGCGAGCCAACTCCTGCGCCATGATCGGCGTCTCGGGAGCCGGCTTCCACACGACCGCATTGCCGGCAACAATCGCCGGGAATGATTTCCAAGTGGCGATGGCAATAGGGAAATTCCATGGCGTGATGATGCCGACCACTCCAACCGGCACGCGGACGCTCATGGCAAATTTGTCCTTCAGTTCAGACGGCGTCGTATCACCAAACAGTCGGCGGCCTTCCCCAGCCATGTAAAACGCCATATCAATGCCTTCCTGCACTTCGCCGCGCGCTTCCTCAATCACTTTGCCCATTTCCATCGTCAACAGCCGAGCCAACTGTTCTTTCCGCTCCTTTAGCAACATCCCGACTCTATATAAAACTTCCGCGCGTTTTGGCGCCGGCACGAGCGCCCACCGTTTTTGCGCTTCTTTGGCTGCCTGAACCGCTTCATCGATATCGTTTGGACCAGACATCGCCACCTCGGCAATCGTTTCCCCTGTCGCCGGATTGATCACCGGCGCAAATTGCCCGGTGCTTGGCTCCTTCCATTCTCCATTGATATAATTTTGGATTTTCACTGTATACTCCCCCCATTTTTTCTAGATGATTTATTAAGATAATTTATACATTGAACGCCGGGTGATGATCGTCAGGACTTCCTCTTGGCCCGCAAGTCTTGGATCGTTGCCGCCACCGAAATGTGGTCCGGATCGGTCAACACTTCAATCACCGTCGGCTTCTTGGCTTCAAACGCCAACAGAAGCGCTTCCGTGAACTGTTGTTCCGTCTGCACTTGGAATCCGCGGCTGTTCAAGCATTCTGCCAACCGGGCAAACGACACGCGGCCTAAATCGGTGCCGATGACCCGCCCCGGAAACTGCAGTTCTTGATGCATGCGGATGGTGCCGTACATATGATTGTTAAACACAATGCTGATGATCGGAATATCGTATCGTGCGGCTGTTTCCAACTCCTGCACCGTCATCATAAAACCGCCGTCCCCCGATAAAGAAACGACAGTCCGGTCAGGAAAGGCCAGTTTGGCGCCAATGGCAGCCGGCATGCCATATCCCATCGCTCCAGACGTCGGACCGATGTACGTGTGTCCATCCCCAAACGGGAAAAAGGCATGAAGCCAACCGGCGAAATTCCCGGCATCGTTCGTAATGACCGCATTTTTCGGCAAATGACGCCCTAAACTCGCCATGACCGCTTCATGAAGATTTCGTTTTTCAAGCGGCAACGCGGCCGTTTGTTCGTACCGTTTCCTCCGTTCAGCCACCCATTCTTGCCAAGACGGTCGCACCGCGAGATCGAGCAAACGGGACAGCGCTTCCCGACAGTCAGCCCAAACCGCAATATCCGGTGCATACACTTTTCCGAACCCATCGCTGTCGATATCGATATGAATCAGCGTCTGCGTTGGAGATAGCAAACGGTAATCTTGCGTCGTCACTTCCGACAGCCGCGTCCCCAACGCAATCACCACATCGGCCTGCTCGGCCGTTTCCATGACCTCTTTCGGCGCCCCTAGGCCTAGGTGGCCGACATAGCACGGATGGTTGTGGGGAAACACATCATGCCTCCGGAACGCCGCCATCACCGGAAGTGAATACTTTTCCGCCCACAAGCGCAGCAACGGCTCCGCCCCCGACCATTTGACACCGCCGCCGGCAATCACGAGCGGCCGTTGGGCGCGCTCAAGGCGCTCTTGGATGTTCCGTATATCTTCTTGCCTTGGAGCCGGTTTCGGTGCATGGGTCTCGGCCAGCACCGCTTCCGTTATCGTTTTGGAAAATAGATCTTCTGGCAGTGAAACGACGACGGGGCCGGGCCGTCCTGTTTTCGCCATGCGAAACGCCCGTTGCACCAGCTCGGGCACCCGCTCGGCTTCGTGAATTTCAACCGCCCATTTTGCGATCGGTCGAAAAAACGCTTCCATATCGACTTCCTGAAATCCTTCACGCCCTAGGAAGCGGCTGTTCACTTGCCCCAAAAACACGACCATCGGAGTGGAATCTTGCCTCGCGGTATGGACGCCGATCGCCAAGTTCGCCCCACCAACCGCTCGTGTGGCCAGCACGACGCCGCACTTCCGTGACGCTTTCGCATATCCTTCCGCCATAAACGAGGCTCCCCCCTCATGGCGGGTGGAGATGAATTCGATGGACGGCTCATCGTAGATGGCATCAAGCAACGGCAAATAACTTTCCCCCGGCACACCAAACACATGACGGATCTGTTCCTGTTTTAGACATTCAACGATGGCTTGAGCCACCGTGATGTGATGTATCGTTCGCTTCATGGCGCCGATTCCCCCCAATCCACGTGCTTCCATCGTTCAACGGCTTGCTGCAGACGCTCCATCGGCGCTGACAGCGATACGCGGACATATCCTTCCCCGGCGGATCCAAACGCTGTTCCTGGTGTTACAATGACCCCCGCTTCTTCCAGCAGTTTGGCGGCAAACTGCTCGGACGAGTATCCGTCGCAAACGGGAACCCATAAGAAAAAGGTCGCTTTCGGACGCTGCACGTCGATGCCCAATTCTCGGAGTTTCTCGACCATCATATTCATGCGTTGTTCATAAATGCGGCTATTTTCTCGAATAAACGTCCGTCCGTTCGTTAAAGCAGCCACCGCTGCTTTCTGAATCGGAATAAACTGACATGTGTCTGTGTTGCTTTTGATCACCGAAAGCGCTCGAATCATGTCACGATTTCCGACCACATATCCGATGCGGCAACCGGCCATGTTATAGCTTTTGGACAACGATCCAAATTCCACCGCCACTTCCTTTGCCCCGTCCACCTGCAAAATGCTCGGTGCCTGAAAACCGGCAAACGTCACGAACGAGTAGGCCGCATCATGAGCAATGAACATCTGGTGCTGACGGGCAAGTGAAACGGCTTCGGCAAATACATCCAAATCAGCAGTGGCGGCCGTCGGATTGCTCGGATAATTGAGAAACATGATTTTCGCTTGGTCATAAACAGACGAAGGAAGCGCATCAAACCGGGGAATATAACCATGTTGCGCATCGAGCGGAAGCGATAGACTCTGTCCACGGGCAAAATGGACAGCCGTCCGGTAAACGGGATAGCCCGGATCAGGCACTAAGGCGAGCTCGCCGGGATTGAGAACGGCTTGCAGCAAATGGACGATTCCTTCTTTTGAGCCGATTAACGCCAACACCTCGGTCTCCGGATCGAGCTTGACGCCATATTCCCGTTCATAAAAACGCGCGACCGCTTCCCGGTACTCCCTGCAGCCGCCATATGGCGAATACGTATAGTGCTCCGGTACATCAAGCGCTTCTTTCAATGTTTCGATGACAAAGGAAGGAGGCGGCAAATCGGGGGCGCCGATCCCTAAATCAATGACATCGACCCCGAGCTTTAGCAGTTCTTCTTTTTTCTTCTGAAATCGGGAGAACAAATATGGCGGCATCGTCTGCACAATATCGGAAAATGTGTTCAATCCCATCCCTCCTCATGGGCCTTCGTTTCAGTTTATGCGCGCGCCCATCGCCCTCATGCCCGTTTCACTTTCAAGAGGCTGCCTACAATACAAACAGATTTCCCAAAATAAAGACATCATCAAAATCCTTTTTCTCGGAAATCGGTTGATGCTGGGGAAATGATTATGTTTTTTCACTAGAAGGTCAGTGATTTTGCAGGAGATGCAGCCCGACCACGGAATGTATCAAATTGAGCAATCTTTCAAAATCTGCTTTTCTCTCTTACGAGAAACATCGAGTTGACGGAACCCATCGTTTTTTGCCAACCTTCTAGTGCTAGAAAGACGCGATCAACCTTCTGAAAACCGCCCCTTTCGCCATAAAAAGAAGCGGCCGGCATCATCCACGGTTCGATGACGCAACTGGCCGCTGTCTATGGAAGCAAAACGCCGGCGAAGGCGCCGCAATAGACTGCGCAGTTTTCCCCTCATGATCATTCTATGACTAGAAATTTGTACCTTATGCCATTATCATAATCGATTTGAAATGATTTGTAAATATATTTTTTTGAAAATTATATATTTTATATGTATTATGAACCTAAGACTGACCCAAAAGGTTGTTTTTCCTGAAACAAAACACCACCTGTCATTTCTTCATGATTGTTTTATGCCTACATACGGTAATAACATAAGGAAATCCTGATCCTTTTGGAACAACCTCTCCTAATTTACGTTAATGAGGAGACGCACCGATTTGCAGGACAAACAAGGGGGCGACGAACGTTCGCCCCCTTCCACTGCTTCGATCAGCACCCGAGCGTTTTCCAGCTCATGCTTTTTCTGTTGATCGAACTTCCATATCCTTATTTACCTATTTCGAGCAGCGCAGCCCCTTCTTGTCATTGATACAGCGACGACCCTTGCTGAACAAATTGTTTCGCTTTTTCTTTCATCCCTTCCTCTTTGATTTTCCGTTGCAATTCATGAGAAATGTTCATCGAGCAAAACTTCGGTCCGCACATCGAACAAAAATGGGCTGTCTTCGCCGCCTCAGCCGGCAATGTTTCATCATGGTACTCGCGGGCCCGTTCCGGATCAAGCGATAAGTTGAACTGATCGTTCCAGCGAAATTCAAAGCGCGCCTTCGAGAGCGCATCGTCGCGCTGCTGGGCAGCTGGATGCCCTTTCGCCAGATCAGCCGCGTGGGCCGCGATTTTATAGGCCACGACCCCGGCGCGTACGTCCTCTTTATTCGGCAGCCCTAAATGTTCTTTAGGCGTTACGTAACAAAGCATCGCCGTTCCATAAGCGCCAATGATGGCGGCGCCAATGGCTGATGTAATATGGTCATACCCGGGTGCGATGTCGGTGACCAGCGGCCCTAACGTATAAAACGGCGCCCCATGGCAAATTTCCTGTTCCCGCTCGACATTTTCGCGAATTTTATGCATCGGAATGTGTCCTGGCCCTTCGATCATCACTTGCACATCATGCTTCCAGGCGATTTTCGTCAGCTCGCCGAGCGTCTCCAGTTCGGCAAATTGGGCCTCATCGTTCGCATCGGCGATAGAACCGGGGCGCAAGCCGTCGCCAAGGGAGATCGCGACATCGTATTGTTTCAAAATTTCGCAAATGTCTTCAAAATGCGTATACAAAAAGTTTTCTTCATGGTGGGCGAGACACCATTGGGCGATGATCGAGCCGCCGCGCGAGACGATGCCGGTCGTCCGGTTGGCGGTGAGCGGAATGTAATGAAGACGCACGCCGGCGTGGATCGTCATGTAGTCAACTCCTTGCTCGGCTTGCTCGATGAGCGTCTCGCGGTACACGTCCCATGTCAGCTTCTCCGGCACCCCTCCTACCTTTTCGAGCGCCTGATAAATCGGCACCGTTCCCACTGGGACCGGCGAATTGCGGATGATGTACTCGCGCGTTTCATGAATGTGTTTGCCTGTCGATAAGTCCATCACCGTATCGGCGCCCCAACGCACCGCCCAAAGCAATTTTTCCACTTCATCTTCAATCGATGAAGAAACAGCCGAGTTGCCGATATTGGCATTAATTTTTACATGGAAACGACGGCCAATGATCATTGGTTCGCTCTCTGGATGGTTAATATTGGCTGGAATAATGGCCCGACCAGCGGCGACTTCTTGGCGGACAATTTCTGGATCGATTTGTTCACGAATCGCGACAAACTCCATTTCTGGCGTAATGATCCCCCGTTTGGCGTAATGCATTTGTGTCACGGTTTTTCCAGTCTTCGCCCTTAATGGACGGCGCACAAACGGAAGCGGACGTTGGATGGCAACAGAAGGCCGCTCCATTTCCTCCACATCCCCGCGCTCGACAATCCAGCGGCGGCGAAGAGGAGGCAAGCCTTTTTCTACGTCCGGTTCAAAATCGGGATCCGTATACGGGCCCGTCGTATCGTACACACGCACCGGTTTGTTTTCCACCATTCCTTGTGGCGTTTTCGTTGGCGACAAGGCAATCTCTCTCATCGGCACGCGCACATCCGGGCGCGACCCTTCGATGTACACTTTGCGGCTTTCCGGAAACGACATAAACGAGCGGATGTTTTCCATGCGTGGCTCCCCTTTCAACATAAAATGAAGATCAGATCTGAAGCCACACCGTCTGAAGAGGGGCAAACACGAGAATCAGTGATGGCGGCCAATCGAAAATAAAAACAGGTTCCGACATCGGAACCTGATCGAAGGCAAAAGGCCAAATGGACAAGATATACGTCTACGTCCATCTATTCCCGCTGCCTGCTTCCCTACGCTGGCATGACCCAGATCAGGTTCAAAGGGTCAAAGAACTTCATCGCGTTCTTTTCTCAGCCCGGCTCTCGGACTCCCCTAGCAGATAAGCGTATAACAATGATGCCTGACTTTTTTTATTTTATCAGTCCATTGTCAAAGATGCAAACCATTTTGTTCCAAACGTTGGCTCCCACACGTCGTTTGCAAGCCCCTCTTTCTCGGAGAAAGCGTCCTGTTCCTCACTCACACAGAAAATTTCTTCAGCATGGCCCGCATCTCGTCCGCCATCTGACCGAGCGATGTCGACGAAGAGGCGATTTCCTCGACGGAAGCCATTTGTTCCTGCGTCGCTGCCGATACGTTGGCCGCACCGGACGCTGACTGTTCGACAATATGGGTCATTTGTTGGAGTGCATCATTTACTTGACGAGCATGCGCTGTCATTTGCTCAATAGCGGACGATACTTGTCCAATTTGTTCACTCACTTGACCGATTTCCTGGCGAATATGGGCAAATGATTGGCCGCAGACCGCCGCAACGTTTAATCCTTTTGCCACCTCAGCGATCACCTGTTCAGTGGATGCAACCGCCCGTTTCGTTTCTTCTTGAATATAAACAATCAGTTCGGAAATTTGTTGAGCTGAACGAGCGGATTGTTCTGCGAGCTTCCGCACTTCATCTGCGACGACCGCAAACCCTTTCCCTTGCTCACCGGCGCGCGCCGCTTCGATCGCCGCATTGAGCGCCAACAAATTCGTCTGCGACGCAATGCCAGTGATCGCTTCCGTAATCTGTCCAATCTCATTGGAGCGCTCCCCAAGACCTTTCACCAACTGGCCGAGCGTTTGCACATGATCATAAATGAACCGCATTTGCTCGGACATTTGCCCAATCGATTGCTTGCCATCCTCAGCTTTCTCCGACGTTTTCTCGGCCCGGTGCGCCACATCTTTCGTAAGGCAAGCGACGTCGCTCAATGTTTTAGAAATATCATGCACGGACGCGGCGTTGGTGCGGACAGCATCGGCCTGCTCCTCCGCGCCTGTCGCAAGCGTTTCCATCGTTGTCGCAATTTGCTCTGTCGCTTTCGTCGTCTGTTCAGCAACAGCAGCAAGATGCTGAGAATATTGCGCTACCTCTTCGGCATGATGTTGGATTTGCCTCATCACACTTTGCCAAGCGTCTGCCATATCGTTTAACGACGCCGCAATCGGCCGCAGCTGCTGCACGCGATCAAGCGGTACGCGTACCGTCAAATCTCCGCCTGTCATCTTGCCTAAATGTTCATTAATAACAGCAATCGGGGCAACAAACCGCCGGTAATTGAGCGTTGCCGAAACGAAGCCGAGCATCGCGCCAAACAGCACCGTAGCAACAAGCGTCCACCAAAATGCCGCGCCGCGAATGCCGTTGACCAAGCATGTGGCAAGGCCGATCGCCGCTGTGCCAGGAATGACAACGAACATTGTGCGAATGATATAAGCGCTTAACGACAATCCATTCTCCTCCTTTTTCTATCGTGCAAACAGTTTTGTCGTCGTCATAGACTTGATATATTCGTCAACTTGCGTTGGTTTTCCTGCTTTATCGCCCAACCGAACATCCTTTATATGACAGGAGTTCAGTAAAAGTATCAGAAAATGTTATTATACCAAGGTTTTATCCCCTCCTCGAATCTCACTTATCGAGTGAGCAGCAAAAACGTTATATTTATTCATTGTTCTCAGCAGCTTGGACACATTTTTCACATGGAAAAATTCTATTGCTAGCAAAAGGGAATTGGATTAAAACAGAAATTATGTTATAAATATTCATTTACGAGATCAATAGAATGGAGGATCATCCATGAATAGGAAGATGATTGGCGGGGCACTTGCCTTCAGTTTGTTGGCATTCTCCCCTTGGACGGCCACGCAAGCTGAGCCGATCAAATGGACGAACGTCAATGCGTTTGAAGAACAAAACGGGAGCTTATTCAACCAAGAAAACGATGACTTTGTCAAGTTTTCGTAAATTAAAATCGTTGATTCATAAACGCGTGGAAAGGTTGTTCATTCATTAGCGACCCCCCCTCGCTAGAACGTTTTTCCTTTAAATTACCGACTTCTGAGGCGGAACCTTTATAATTCTTCCTCCCATAAATCGAACTAACCAGTTTTTCTTACTCCCCTCCCTATCTCTTGGACGGAAAGACTATTTTTTATCCCTCTATTGAAAATGATAATCATTTATATTATGATATTTAACGATATTGATAATCGTTATCAAATGGAGGGGTCCCCTTGCATTCGATCCGCCTCTTTCTTGATGAGGAAGAAAAAACATATCAGTCTTTACAAACGATTGATCCGTCGCTGGCTCGTTTGTTTTTGTCTATTTTGCCAAATAGCCGGCGACGCATCGCCGGCCGGCTGCTACAGGCGCTCATTCGCGAACGGCTTATTCCCCTTGACCGGGTCATCTGGAAGTGTGCGGGGGAAGAATGGGAGCTTTTCATCCCACTTTCCGGGACAAAACAGATCAAAGCGGCGATAACGGAACGGTTCAACCTCGGTCAATTTGTCGTCGCGCATCTTTGGCTGCTCGACGGAAAGGAGCGAACCCCCCTCTCCTCTCCTTTGGAGCTGCTCGAGCTTCTTCGGAGCGAAGGGCTCATCGGTTCCGCGCCAAACTGGAGCGGATTTTGCGCCGAAATCGCCAACAGCGTAATTAATGACGCGCTTGTCCAAGCCGCGGCCGAGCGGCGAAGAAGCCGGCGGCGCGACGCCTACGGGAAGTGCTCCTCTTCGCTCGAGTGGGTGCGCGCTCAGCCGCGGCCGTTCAGTCCGCTCGTCTTTTATGAACAGGCGGTCATTGACGGACATACGCTACATCCGTGCGCCAAAACAAGGCTTGGTTTCAGCGTCCAAGATATGATTGAGTATTCGCCGGAATGGGAAGCCAACGTCTCTCTCCCCTTGCTGGCGGTGCATCGCAGCCATTGCCGTTTTGTTTCCTTTTCCTACGGACGGATGGCAGATTGGGTTTACGAACAAGATGAAACGTTGCAGTCCGTTGTACAAAACGCGTTGCGGACATACGGCCTGTCTGAATGCGAATACGACGTCATCCCCGTTCATCCATGGCAATGGAAGCACGTCATCCAACAGCGTTTCCAAAACGAGCTGGCCGCACAAACCATCGTTCCGATCGATGGCGGCGTACTGCCGGCTTATCCGCTCGTTTCTGTGCGGACGTTCATGGTTCCCGGCGCTTCCGGCGATCATTTGAAAACGCCGGTCAACGTGCAAATGACAAGTGCCATCCGCACTGTATCCCTGGCGGCGGCAGCCAATGGGCCGCGATTATCGGCATGGCTGGCCGATGTGCTCACAAAAGAACGGCTCGCTCCCCGCTTTCGGATCGTCAGTGAAAAGGCAGGCATCTGCTTCTTGCCTCACGGCCGAACGGACGAGGAGGCAGCGGCCCTGGGCAAACAACTCTCGGCCATCGTCCGAGACAATCCGGAACGCGGACTGTCCGAAGGAGAGATCGCGTTGCCGGCGGTGGCGCTTCTTTCTCCGTCTTTCCTAAGCGGCAAACCCGTGGCAGCTGAACTTGTCCAGGAATATGCGGCCGATCAAGCGGCAAGCTCCATGCGTGAGGCGGCTGTGTCATTTTTCCGTCAATATGCGGAAGTGCTCATTCCGCCGCTGCTCGTTCTTTTATGCAAGTACGGAATCAGTCTTGAAGCCCACTTGCAAAACAGCGTCCCTGTCTTTCGCCGCGGCGTGCCTCAAGCGATGCAAGTTCGCGATTTAGGGGGCATTCGCCTTCATTCCGGCCGCTTTCGTCGCCATCGCTATCCGCTTGACGAGCTCGCGCCGTCAAGCGTCGTGACAGCCGATCTCAACGAGTTGCGGCATACGTTCACCCATGCTGTCATTCACAACCATCTCGGCGAGCTGACCGCCTGCTTGTCTCGCACATTCTCTGTTGAGGAACCGCTCTTTTGGCAGACGCTGGCCGACGTGATCGAAGAGGCATTCGCTTGGCTCGCCCGCGACAGCGAAATCAAAGAACAGGTAAAACAAGATCGCGAAGCGCTCTTTTCCCCGGTGCTGCCGATGAAAGCGCTCGTTGCTATGCGCTTAACGGATGATCTTCGCAACCATTTCATTGAAACGGCCAATCCGCTGGCCAAATGGAAAAGGGAGGAATGGGAACGATGAATACGCGTTTATCCCTCCGGACAGCTGATATCATCCTTTATCCATACGAAGAAGAATGCGCCGAGTTCATCGAAAAACGATTTCCTGAACATCTGTCCGCTTATGTCCACCATGTCATGCGGGCGCGGACGACGATCTTGCAACGAACCGTAGCTGCGTTGCTGCGGGAAGACGTATTCGGTCTATACTCCCGTTCCTACAACTTGCAAGTGATCGGCTCAGTGTATATCACGAACTGGCGCTGGCTGACGCCGGAATGGGAACCGGCTGTCCGCCAGCTGCCGGCCGCCCACTTGCGAGAAGGGATCATGTATAAATTGTTCCCCGTTGCCCCCGGCCAATGTTTGCTGATCCCGATCCGCGGCGAATCCGCTTTCCGCCAATGCGACATCGGCGAAGAGGTCATTTCGGTCGGCGAAGGCATCCAAACGGTGCGGGACGCCCTTTCCTTCCTTTCGCTGCTAACGCCGCTCATCAAAGCGGCCGGCGAGGAACAAGCATGGGCGCAGCTGGCGAAAGAATTGGAAAACGGAACCGCCAACTTGGCGTTGGCTTATTGGCATTTTGAAAAGGAATGCCAAACGATGCGCAAGGAAGCGGACAACTTGTTCACCTATATCGAACAACGACAAAGCGATCCATCGTTTTGCCCGGCGCTGTTTTTCGAGCAACTTTGCATTGAAGGGCATCATCTCCATCCGGGCGCCAAAACGAAACTGCCGATGTCCCCTAAAGACGTATTGGCTTACTCGGCGGAGTTTGGGGGTCAACCGCAGCTGCGGATCGTCGCCGTCCGACGCAATTTGTGCGATTTCCATTTTGACGGATATGAGGATCCGAACACCTTCTTGTTCGACCATTTTCCGGCGCTGCGCAGCCTGGTTGCCGAACGCTTTCGGGAAGCGGACAAGAGGCTGGAAGACTATGTGCTCGTGCCTGTCCATCCTTGGCAATACGAACATGTCCTTCCGAACGTCTATCGCGAGGAATTGGACGACGGCCGCCTTTGGCTGATCGAAGGAGCGGTGATCCCAACGCAGGCGACCGCCTCGTTCCGAACCGTTTTGGCGAAAGAAGCGCCGCTGTATATAAAGACGGCCGTCCATAGTCAAATGACCTCGACGGTCAGGTCCATTTCCCCCCAGTCAGCCAACAACGGCGCAACATACAGCCGGCTGTTTCGCGCCATTTTGGAAAGAGAGAGGGGCTTGTCCGCTATCTTTCTTCCTGTTTGTGAAATTGGCGGCTGCTCGTTCCGCTCCAAAGATCCAAATAAAGCACGGAACTTATCGGTTATTTATCGGGAAGGGCTGGATCGCTTGATCGATGAAGGGGAAATCGCCATTACCGGCACCGCTTTATATGCCCCATCTCCATTTAGCGGCCAGCCGATTATCAACGATATGATTGAGGCATATGCCAAGGGAATCGGCCGCCCATCATCTCAAGAAACGGCGCTTTCCTTTCTTCGCGAATACGCCGTCATCGCCGTCCGTGGCTTTCTAACGTTGCTCGTCAAGTACGGCATTGGCCTGGAAGGACACTTACAAAATACCGTTCCCGTTTTCCGGCAAGGAAAACCAACAAAATTGCTGTTTCGCGACTGGGGCGGCATTCGTTTGTACCGGCCGCGCCTTGAACGCCAAGGATTCCATATCGATGTCCGTCCCGGTTCCATCACGATTACAGATGATTTGCGAGAAGCACAAAACAAAGTGTTTTATACAGTCTTTCAAAATCAGTTTGGCGAAATCATCCGGCACATCAGCCGCCGTTGGGGCATCGCCGAGGAACAAGGCTGGGCGTGCGTCCGCCGCCAATGTGATGAGGTGTTTGCCGAATTGGCGAAAGACCCGAGCCTAACGTTCGCGGTGGACGAGGACCGCGAGGCTTTATACCGGCCGTTTATCGACCATAAGGCGTTGACAAAAATGCGGCTGCAGCCAGAGGCGAAGACATATTGTTTCGTTTCCGTGCCGAATCCGCTAGCAACAAGCCGATAAGGGGAAATCGATATGCTTCTGACATCGAAAAAACCGTCCCCTTCCTTCGCATTATTTTGGCGCCCGTTCCGGATTTATTGGGGCGGAACGCTGCCGGCGCGCATCGGGGAGTGGGCTGATTTCATCGTCTTAAACTGGGCCGTGCTGCAGCTTTCCCGCTCGCCGCTCGACCTCGGCGTTCTCAACGTTTGCCGGCTGCTGCCGATTTTTCTATTCAGCTGGCTCGGCGGGATGCTCGCTGACCGCCTTCCGCGTCGCCAAGTGCTGGCCGCCTCCTTGCTTGGCATGGCAGGATCTACTTTGGCGATCGCCTGGCTGTTGCATGAGCCGTCCTCCCTCATTTGGCTGCTTGCCGCTGTCTTCGTCCGTTCGGTTTTTATGGCCATTGAGACGGCGGTGCGCAATGCGTATATCGCTGATCTTGTTCCAGGCGCGGCACTCTCGAGCGCCATTTCACTGCATACCGCCGCTCTTCACATCGGGAAAATCATCGGCCCAGCAATGGCCGGATGGGGGCTCTCTTCACTCGGCGGCGTTTTACTGCTTATCATCTACAGCGCGATGCTCGTTATCGCAGCTTTTGCTGTATTGTCATTAGAAGAGAGCCGCCCCCGCCGTCCAGCTGCGCGTCCGACCAACAGCGGCAAAGGGGAGGCGATCTGTTACATCAAGCGCACCCCGCTCGTTCGGGCGCTGCTTCTTCTTTCAATCATTCCGATGACGTTTGGCTTTGCCTATTCGGCGGTCACCCCGCTTCTTGTTGACGCGTTGGCCAACGGCGATGCCGGGGATTTCGCCTTGCTGCTTTCTGTCTCATCCGCCGGGGCATTGCTTGGCACGACTTGGCTTTCCTTCCGGCCGGTCGAGGCGATCGGCAAATGGCTCATCATCTCTTTGCTCGCTTTCTCTTTATCGTTGCTTCTATGGATCGTCTCGTTTGAACATCAGCTGCTTTGCCTTGCCGCCATGGCGTTGGCCGGGCTGACCGGGCAGCTGTATCGGACGCTATGCCGCCTGGCCGTCCAACTGACCGTTCCGGATCAGCTGCGCGGGCGGATCATGAGCATCGCCTTAATGGACCGAGGCTTCATCCCGCTCGGCACGCTTTTGCTGACGACTCTTGCCGAGTATGTTGGAGCGAAAGTCGCTGGCTATGCGATGGGATGGCTTTGCCTGCTTTGCGTCCTTGCCTTTTGGCGGCGAAAAGAACTATGGAACATCTCCACAGGAGGACGAACATGGAACGATTGAATACTGTCATTCAAACGATCGTGAGCCACAAGACCAAACAGCGGTCCCCGCTTTGCGCCTATGTATATGACTTAGACAACCTCCGCGTCCATACAGCGAGCTTGTCCGCCTCGCTCCCCCCTTCCGTCCGGCTCTTTTACGCCGTGAAAGCGAACGCGGATGAGCGGATCTTGCGAACGGTCGCGCCGCATGTCGCCGGTTTTGAAGTCGCCTCAGGCGGCGAGCTGCAAAAAGTCCGCCGCCTGTTTGCCGATGCGCCGGTCCTTTTCGGTGGGCCAGGAAAAACGGATGAAGAACTTATCGCAGCACTCGAGGAGCGCGTGGCTCTTATTCATGTCGAAAGCCTTTGGGAATTGCAGCGGCTCAGCTGGATCGCTGCCGATCGGCAAACAACCGCGCGTGTGCTCTTGCGAGTCAATTTACGCCAAGCTGCCTCAGGCGCCACATTGCGTATGGCGGGAAAACCGACCCAATTTGGCATCGACGAACGGCACATCGCCGAAGCCATCCATATAGCGCTGGCACTTCCATCTGTGGATCTACAAGGATTCCATTTTCATTCGATGTCCAATCATACCGACGAGCAAGCCCATCTTTCTTTTATCGAAACGTGCCTGTCATTTGTCGCGCAAGCGGAAATGACGTACGGGCGGCGGTTTTCCACAGTAAACGTTGGAGGAGGAATCGGCGTCCATTACAGCGATCCGGACCGGCAGTTTCACTGGGATTGGTTTGCCAAAGAGCTAAACTTTCTGCTGCGCCGCCGCGCTTCCCGGCATTGGACCGTCATTTTCGAGCTTGGCCGTTTTATCACCGCTCATAGCGGATATTACGCTGCAGAAGTGCTCGATCTGAAAAACAATTACGGAACGTATTTTGCGATTCTCCGCGGCGGCACCCACCATCTCCGGCTGCCGGCAGCTTGGAAAATGAACCATCCGTTTCTCATCATTCCGATCGACAAATGGCCTTACCCGTTGGACCGCCCATTTTTGTTCAATGAACGGGTGACGTTAACCGGCGAGTTGTGCACGCCAAACGATGTATTGGCTCGGGATGTGCCTTGCGACCGTCTGCGCGTCGGCGACATCGTGCTGTTCCGCTGTGCCGGCGCCTACGGCTGGGACATTTCCCATCATGATTTTTTAAGCCACCCGCACCCGGAATTTATTTACCTTGATTCGTCAACCTAAAACAGCGGGCCTCCATTTGGAAGCCCGCTCGTTTCCTTGTTTACGCCGTCGGTTTTTCTGTTGTCACATACGTCCCGGCGATAAAATCGTGAATCGACCGTTTGTCTTCTCTTGCAGCTACCATAATCGCACTAATAATAAGACCGATTCCAAAAGTTACAAAATAAACCAGTCCACCGACAAATGAACGCAAAAACATCGTGCCGAGGCCGACTTTGCCGCCATTCACCTTCGCAATTCGAATGCCAAGCATCCGCTTGCCCACCGTATATCCATACCAGACAACCGGAACGATTAACGCGTACAGGATGTTCGCTAACGATGTAAACCAGTTCGTTTCCCAACTGCCCGTGATCCAATAGCCGACAAGCGAAATTGGAATACCCACAACAATGGCGTCCAACAAATTCGCCAACAGCCGCTTCCAAAATCCAGCCGGATTCGTCACCGCCATCGATCTTCCCTCCTCGTGCCTTTTCTATATTGTATTCGCCATCAATAGCGTAATTGTCTTTATTTTAACCTAAATTGTGGAAAGGAATCTATACCATTGTTTTGTATTTATTTCCATATAAGGAAACATGAGTGAATTTGCTCGTCTTTTCAAAATAATTAAAAGGGAATAGGGCAAAAGGCCACTTTTGTAACCGCCTCCCCTTTGAGGGAGGCCAACTTGACTGCCATGCCGTTTCATCCGAACAAAAAAGTACTTGTAAAACGAGCCGACAGCCGGATATAGGCAGGCGGGGCCCTCATTCAGCCAAGCTTGGCCACCACCACCGAAAAATCGTCCCGAAGCGGACCTTTTTGCGCAAAATGGCGGCGCAGATAGTCCAAAAGCACCTGTTCGTCCAATAAAATATGCGGCGCCAGCGCGTCGCGAAGCGCCTCGATCTTTTGCCGAACGGATCCCGTTCCCCCTTCAATCGCCCCGTCGGAATACAGCACAAGCGTCGCCCCCGGCTCGTAGCACAACCGGCCGCTGTCGACAAAAAGATGCGGAAGCAATCCGATCGGCGCACAGCCGCGATCCAGCTCCGCCACCGTCCCGTCCGGTTGGAACAAAAACCCTGGCGGATGGCCGGCTGATGCATATTCAATCATCCGTTCCCCGACATCCACAAGAACATACACAGCGGTGAAATAATACGTCATTCGCCCGTTTTCATGGTACAACTGGCGCATATGGCGGTTCAACTCGCGAAACACTTCCGCCGGAACGATCCCTTTGCGGATGACGCCGTTTAAGAGTGAGCGAACCGACATGCAAATGAGCGAAGCTGCTGCCCCATGCCCCATCACATCCATTAAAAAAATGCCGTACCGCTGCTTGTCGATCGGATACCAAGCGTACATATCGCCACCCAGCTCCCGCGATGGGATGTACATCCCGGCAATCTGAATTCCTTTGGCCGACAGCGGCTTGCTCAACACACGCTTTTGCACCTCGCGGGCGAGCCGCAAGTCATCTTTCATCGATGCGGCGTATGGGTTCTCATAAGTCGGATTGGCAAATAAAAACAAGTAAAAAGCGATTCCTCCATCATGGCCGGGCACAGCTCGCACCGTCGTCTTCCTGACATAAACCGAACCGTTTTTCCGCCGCCAACGCACCTTTCCCCTCCATTCCCCAGTTCCCGCTTGAACCACCTCGTAAAGCCAGGCTTCGTAATAACCCGCGTAAAGCGTATGCAACGGCTGACCAACAATCTCTACACCATGGCCTGTTAGTTTTGTGAATGCTGGATTCACAAACTGAACGATAAATTGGCCATCGGTTACCAGCATCGCCTGTTCCATAGCTTTGTACACTTGTTCAGCGAGCTGCCGTTCATTCTCGTTTCGCTTTGCTTCTGTCAGATCAGCGACAACCCCGCTGACGAGCCTCACTTCCCCGAATGGACCAAGCACAGGAAACGTCCGTTCAAGCACCCAGCGGACGGAACCATCCCGCTGATTGATGATGCGATACGTTTGGGCACCTGCATCCGCCCCTGAAAGAAGCGACCATTTTCGTTCCGCCTTGGCGCGGTCATCCGGATAGGACACTTTTGACCAGATGTCTTGATCTCGGTAAAAGTCGTCCGGAGGCAAACCGTACAGCTGCTCACATGATGACGAGATGAACAAGAGACGCCTTTGTTCCGGCGCTGCGAGCCAATACACATAATCGCCCGGCCCAACGAACACATTCATTTTTTCCAAGCTGAGAAGCAACTCCCGCCACGCGAGGTGATCATAGCGTTGAACAGATTCCCAAAACCCATCCACCATAGAACGTCATTCTCCACTGAAATAATCCATGGCTTCCTTCTCTGTGGCAAATAGTTTGATAAACGAAGAAAATTTGACAATATGGAAAATTTCTGCGAGCGACCCTTCCACCCCAGCAATGACCAACTCTTTTTGTCGGGCTCTCGCCGTCATAACGCTGTCAGCGATAACACCGAGTCCAGCGCTGTTAATGTATTTGACCCCCTCCATGTTGACAATCAATCGGTCCGCCCGTTTGTCCAGCAACGTTTCCAGCACTTGACGGAACGACTCGACGTTGTTTAAGGTAATATCTTCTGTCCATGTCAGCGTGCAAATTGCCCCTTGTTTTGTCTCCATCCTGTTTCCTCCAATGGTCACTCTTTTTTTTTTTGCATTTGCACATGCACAACAAGACGTTGTTTCCCGCTCGCTTCACGTATACATCGTCGACAATATGGGTAATCAGCTGCAATCCCCTGCCGCGCGGCCCAGTATTGACGACATCGGTTCGGGCTAAGGAGAAGCATCCCCCTCGCTGCTTGACAATTATCATCAACTGTCCCGCATCAATTTTCCAAAATATCCTAAATGGAAAACTTTCCGTTTTTTTACAATATTCATATGCATTCGTGCACGCTTCCTCGGTTGCCAGCCGAAGAAAAAGGCAATCACGCGGCAAAAACCCCACTCTCTTCGCCAATTCCTCGGTAATGTCCATCGCTTTTAAAATGTCCGCCGGTTTCATGATGGCCATCGTTCGGATCATGGCTGCAGGCTTCATCGGCATTCCCCTATCCTTGTTATGCTTATACGCCGACCAAAGCAGCACGGCAACTTTTCCGCTATCGCACGTTCCGGCGCTGGGGAAAACGGATTCGAATGCTATTTTTTCCTTGATTGTTCCATTCTTATCGAAAAATAGTTCTTATTTACTACAATTCATTATAATACAAAATAGGGTTCATTCCAATTTCCTACATTCAAAAAAAAAGACATCATGGCACCCATCGTCCAATGATGTCCCCTTAGCGGCGCTGCCGGCGGTGGTTTAGTTGATACACAAGGGCGATCAACTGTGACCGGTCATTGACGCCAATTTTTTGAAAAATGTTCGTAATATGATTTTTCACGGTATGGACGCTAATGAACAACCGTTCTGAAATTTCACGGTTGCTGCAGCCTTGAATGAGCAACTCCAATACATCCATCTCCCGGGCCGTCAACTGCTCAGATAGCATGTCGATATTGACCGTCCCATCATTCCCGCCGTGAGCCTTGCCGCTAATCATCATCGAACCAATCGCAGCCAGCGCCGTCATATACACTTCCGCCTCTTTCGCTTCCCTTTCTTTCTTTATATGAACGGAAAGAACACCGTATTGGCCAGCGCTGACGAAAAACGGCACTTCCATCACAGGTTTGTCCTCGACATAGAGCAACACCGGCACCTCGTTTTTCGCCTTCTCGCCCTGACAGCCATAGCGACGGCAAACATCATCCCGATAACGAACAGCCATTTCTACGTCCATCGCTCCTTCATGGACAACGGCTGCTTGGCCATCGCTCGACCATACCACGCAGACAAAATCGCCGTAAGCGAGCTCTGCGGCGAATTCGGCCATCATCCGGATGATGTCTACCTCGTTTTGCACAACACGCATGGCTCGTCCAATTTCCATCAACATCGAAAGGCGCATCAAATGGCGGTCCATTTTCATATCGGCCTCTGTACATTTCGCCAAGAGCAGCCAATGTTGAACGAGGGCGGAGCCGACCGAACGAAGCGACGCCGGCAGTGAAGAGGCCGCCTCGCTGCCGATCATGACCCATCCTTCCATTGTTTTCCCGTACATCGCCGGATACGCGATCATCGCTTTCGGGCGGATGTCATGGCGGACAAAAAAGGAAAAGCGTGGATCCAAAGCGGCATCTTGAACGTAAACCGAACGAAGCGGGGGCTCCGAAGACGAAAGCGGCGGAAATAACACATCTATCATCTTGCCGCGCAGCTTCCCTGCCTTTTCTCCACTTGCCGCTGCCACCATCCATCCTTGCGGACATTTGGCGATATACAACGCCATATCGACGCGTTCATCGAACGCCCGCAACTCAAAAAGCAGCTTGTCTACGTCCGCTAAGGCGGAGCTGTCTGTGACCACTGTTTCGAGCCGTTTCCCGTATTCACAGCATTGTTGCTTGCGGCGCTCGCCGCTGATTAATTCCCCGCATATGATCGCCATCTTTTCTATATCTTTTAACTTCGCTTCGACTGCTGGCGCCGGCAGCGCCACCGATTGTTCGAGGGCTGACATCCACTTTCCGCCGTCTACCAGCGGCTGTTCGCAAATGAGCCATTTCGTCTCTTCCTCGATAAACACGCCCGCCCAAATCCAATATTCCACCTTTCCATCGACAAACACGGGAGCGACGATGCTTTTCATGCCCAAACGTCCGACCGGCACGACCGACGGGCGCTGCCATCTGTCAATGCTAAGTTCTCGCGGAAAGGAAAATGATGGCGCTTCGCTTTTAGCGGCAAACAAAACGAGCTCCGCCAGCTCAGTCATATTTGATACTTTCGTCACGGGAGTACCGTGATCATCAACGATCAGCATGCTCAACTCCGTCAATGCCGCGTATGCATCTTGAATATATTGCAACGATTCACGGATCACCACGCCTTCAACTCTCCTACAACTCGTTTTTACCCCTATCTATTATGGACAAATAACTGGCAAGAAATCAAGCTTTAACCCTCTGCGACAGCAAAAACAAACCGGCGCAGCGTCCGTCACTATGCGGACGGCCCACGCCGGGAAAGAGCTTTTGAACCAGACAGGGCACATCGGTGCAAACGTTTCGGAATAGGATGTCACCAATCGATGTGCAATTCCAGAGCATGGAGACAGTCAGCCAGCTGCCGCTTAATCTCCGCCAATGCGGCTTCCGTCTTCGCCTCCGCACGCAGGACAAGAATCGGCTGCGTGTTCGATGGCCGCACCAACCCCCAGCCTTCCAGAAACTGGATGCGGACGCCATCCACATCAACAACTGGATAGCGGCCGGCGAACCGGTTTTTCACCGCGGCAATGGCAGCTGGTTTTTTCTCTTCCGGACAAGCAACGCGCGTCTCCGGCGTCGCTGCGTACCGCGGCACATCGGCAAACCACTCAGACAGCGGACGTTCGTCATTCGACAACAAGCGAAGCAGCCGCCCGGCGGCGTACAAAGCGTCGTCATAGCCGTAAAACTCATCATTAAAGAACAAATGGCCAGACATTTCACCGGCAAACGGGATCTCCGGACGGCGGCGCAGCGTCGCTTTGACGTGCGAGTGGCCGGTCCGATGGAAGAACGGCTTCCCGCCGAGCCGCTCAATTTCCTCCACGAGCGCTTGTGAACATTTCACTTCGACGGGCGCGTCGGCTCCCGGATGGCGCTTGAGAATCTCGCGCCAGAACAGCACCATCAGCTGGTCGCCCCAGCGGATCGCACCCGTTTCATCCACAACCCCGATCCGATCGCCGTCGCCGTCAAACGCAATGCCAAGATCGGCCTTCTCTTTGCGCACCGTTTCAATCAAATCCGTCAAGTTTTCCGGCACGACCGGGTCCGGATGATGGTTCGGAAACGTTGGATCGGATTCGCAGTAAAGCGGGATGACATCGCACCCCCACTCTTTGAGCACTTGTGGCGCAATGATCGATGGGGTGCCGTTGCCGCAGTCAACGACAACCTTCAGCTTGCGCGGACCGAGTTGGATTTTCTCCTTCAACATCTTGATATACGCTGGAGCAAGGTCCAACGTTTCCTCACGCCCCCGCGCTGTTTCAGGCCGCGGCTGTTCCTTGCTGAGCCGCTCCATCGCCAGCCGCAGCGCTTGGATACGCTCACCATAAATTGTCGTTTTCCCCATGGCAATTTTAAATCCGTTCTCATCGCCTGGGTTATGGCTGGCGGTGATGATCATGCCGCATGGGATGTTCGTGTAATATAAGCTGTAGTAAAACATCGGCGTCGTCGAAAGCCCAATATCGACAACATCGCAGCCGCCATCGAGCAGCCCGTCTTTGAGCGCCCGATGCAAGCCAGGCGATGACAAACGATTGTCATGACCGACAACCGCCCTCTTCTCGCCTTCCTTTTGCATCATGTCGGCAAAGGCCCGTCCGAGCCAATACGCGAACGACTCATCGAGCTCCTCGCCGGCTCGTCCGCGAATGTCATATTCTTTAAACACGTGTGCCGGCCATGCGAACGGTTTCGTTGTTGATGGATTCATCGACAACCACCTCCACCGAAATCGATTGAGCGATTGCTGCGGTTAACAAGTAAGATAATGTCGATTCTGCCCCCCGATTCGGGTTCGGGCCGTTCGGGCCAAGCCCGTCGCAACAACTGCCGTCGCTTGGGTCGGCAAGCGGCGCCTTGCCGTCGTTTTCTCCGTAAAACCAGGCAAGGCAGCGGCGGACGACGCTGCGATACTGCTCGTCGTCCGTCGCCCAATACGCTTCGCGCGCCGCCAAAGCGAGCTTCATCACATCAAGCGGCTGCTGATCCCAATCGGCGCGGTAGCGGCGGCTGCACCAACCGCGGTTGCCGATCGGGCGGATGACACCTTCCGGTCCGCTCATTTTTTCAATAAGGAAAGCAAGGCTTTTTTCCGCCACTTCCCTCACCTCATTCCGCGGCGCGCGCCGATATGCCGTCCAAAGCGCCCACGGCAACACCCCGTTGGCGTACGTCAACTCCGGCTCATACCAATGCCAACTGTCACCGGCATGCTCCCAATAAGCCGCAAGCAGCCGTTGCTCAAACCGTGCGGCCAAAGCCGCCACTTCCTCTTGATCGACGCCACGCGGGCGTCCTTCTGTCAATAAAACGCCGCAAGTGGCCAACCCCCAGGCGACGCCGCGCAGCGATCGAAGCTCCCATGCCGCCGGCATGGCCCGCCGCAACATCTCGGCCGCCGCCTCGCGCCGCGCCGGATCGCTGAGGCGAATGCAAGCCAACGCCGCCGCCCAAAACGATCGCCCAAAACAGTCGTCTGACGGCGTTTCCTCTTCTTTTGTCCGGTCGAAGAAAAAGTTGTTGTGGAACGTGCCATCATCGTTTTGCGCCCAAAGCAAAAACGCCAAATACCGGTCAAGCAAACGGTGCAGCCGCTCTTTCTCTTCTTTGTCCTCGCATAGCGCCATCCATTCCAGGCTCGCCCAAATAGCGCGAGCGTTGTCATCGGTCGAATAACCCTCGCGACGGCGCGGGATGCGACCAAGGCTATGCTCAAGCAACCCGGTGTCGTCAGTCATGCGCTCGAGATGGTCGAACTTAATGACTGACGGTGCCAATGGTCTTCACCTCCCCACGTTTCGCGGCGCACATGCGCGCAAACAAGGCGACATGCTGTTCGCCGACGCGCGGCCAATGCGTGTTTGCCCCGATTTGGCGCATCTTTTCCTCCCATCGCTTCAGCGCCGCCTCGTCGGCCAACAGCTGCCCGAGCCGCTCTTCCCAGACAGTTGTATCGCCATATGGCAACAACAGCTCTTCACAACCTTGCAACAAATCGCGCGCATGCTCATACGGCGTCGAAACGACCGGACGACCGACGCCGACCGCATAGGCAAGCGTGCCGCTTGTAATTTGTTGCATGCCCGGGTACGGGGTGACGTATAGATCGCATGCCGTCAAATAATCAATCAATTCCTCTTCGCTGAAATACCGATCTTCCATACGAACATGGCGCTCAAGCCCCAAACGGTGAATGAGCGATTTCAACTCCTCGCGATAGGCTTCTCCTTCCCTCTTTTTCACTTCTGGGTGCGTCTGTCCAGCGATGACATACAGCGCTTCCGGCACCTTGCGAACAACACCCGGCAATGCGGCCAAGACCGACTCAATGCCTTTGCCGCGGCTGAGCAAGCCAAACGTCAACATCACTTTGCGGCCACTGAATCCGAGGCGACGGCGCAGCGAATCGCGGTCCTCACTGCTTGGACCCGGAGCGCCGTGCGGAATGTAGACGACTTTCTCCTTTGGCAGGCCGAACGCCTTCACTAAGTAAGGGATCGCCTGCCGGTTCATGACGATGATCGCATCGCTTGCTGTCGCGATTTTCTCTTGAATCGGGCGATACGGTGGCTCGGGCTCGGCAAACACCGTATGGAACGTCGTTACGAGCGGCTTATGGAGCGCGGCAATGAAATCAAGAATGTATTCGCCCGCCTCGCCGCCGAAAATGCCGAACTCATGCTGCAATAAAACGACGTCGATGTCGCTTTCATTCACCCTTTTGGCCATCTCAGCATACGCCGCGCGGTTTTGCGCCGGAAGCGGCCAATACACTGGGTTGTTGCGATAGGCGTCATCTCCATCGCTTTCGTTGTACAACACGATGACGCGGTCGCCGTCGGACGGACCGCGGACGCCATCAATACTTTGGCGCAAATGTTCCGTAAACGTCGCCAGCCCGCACCGCCGTGGTGGGTACGTGCTGACGTAGGCGATTCGAATCATGCTTGCACCGCCTCCTTGAACTGATTAATAATCGAATCTTCGAACACTTCCCCCGCCGGCGTCACCGTCCGATAGCCGAAAATGCTGTTTTGCAAACGGCTGCGGTCACGAATGACAGAGCGGTCCCAAACGATGGTTTGCGCGCAATGGACGCGGGCGCCAATTTGACAACGATCGCCGATGACCGCATTCGGGCCAATGACGGCCTGCGGACCGATTTTCACGTGATCACCGATGAGCACAGGCGGCACAAACAAGACGCCAGCCCCAATCTCCACGTTTTCCCCAACAAACACGCCTGGTTGAATTTCACGTCCTTTGAGCGGAATCGGAAATTCCCGGTTCAACGCATCCCAATGCACTTGGCGATAGCGGGCCGGCGTCCCCATATCTCGCCAGTATCCGTTGCTGACGATGCCATATACACCGACATTCTTCTCGATCAGCAGCGGGAACGTTTCACGCTCGATCGACACTTCCCGCTCAGCCGGGATATAGCGCATCACGTCCGGCTCGAAAATATACATACCGGCGTTGATCCGGTTCGATGGTGCTTCCTCGCGGCGCGGCTTTTCGACAAAGCGTAAAATTTGCCCGCGATCGTTCTGTTCGACTACCCCATAGGAAGAAGGATCGTCTACTTCCGTTAAGACAATCGTCGCCAAACCGCCATGTTGACGATGGAAATCAAGCAACGGGATCAATTGCGGCAAATGCACGATATCGGCGTTAAACACGAGAAACCGTTCCTTCAGCCAGCGTTCGGCGTTTTTGATCGCTCCAGCCGTTCCGAGCGGGAACGGTTCAAGCGCGTATGTAATCTTCACATTCCAGCGCTTCCCATCTTCGAAATAGCGACGGATCACGTCTGAACAATGATGTGCGGCGATGACAAATTCGTTGACTCCTTGGTCGCGAAGATGAACGATGAGGTGTTCAAGCCATGGCCGGTTCGCAATTGGGGCCATCGGTTTGGGGATGTTTTCCGTCAATGGACGAAGACGTGTACCTAATCCTCCTGCCAGCAACAATGCTTTCATTTCGTCATCCCTCCAATACTATTTTTTTCACAAAAATAGACACGCTTTTGACGGATGAACGAGAAAATGAAAGTCGTTCATAGATTGCTAGCACTCGGCTATGATGGTTGCTAATAATAATATACATAATATTCCTCCTTCGATGCAAGCGAAATGATTGTCGAATGACGTCGATGAAGAATGGACGCTTATAAATTTAGAAGCTTTCATTTTCTCGTTCTTCTTTTTCTTTGCGGTATAATGAGTATCGTTAATGCTATATATATGTGAGGGAGGAGGAGAATACGCCATGATTTCTTCATCATCTTTCCGTTACCATGTTGGCATTGCCGGTGCCGGCGCATTCGCTGAGTTTCTCGCCGGCGCTCTTGCTCCGCTTCCTTCCTTTCATCTCTTCGCTGTCGCTGGGCGGACGGACGAAAAACGCCAGCGCGTCATCGACGCCTATCGCCGCCGTCAGCCGCAGGCGGGCGACGTGCGTGAATACCGCGAAGCTGAAGAATTGATCGTTGACCCACACGTTGATATCGTCATTCTCACCACCCCGCCGCATTTGCACACCCCGCTTGCCAAGCGGGCGCTTGAGGAAGGAAAACATGTGCTGCTTGAAAAGCCAGGCGGCCTCACCGCCGAGGCGCTGCGGGCAAACATCCAGCTCGCCGCCCGCCAAAACCGGGCATTGGCGGTCAATCTCGTTCTTCGCTACCACCCGCTCGCGGAAGCCGTCAAGCAACTCATCCACCGCGCGCTTCTTGGCCCAGTGGACTACGCAAGCCTTCACAACGCCGCCCATCGCGTTGCGGAAGGCCATTGGTTTTGGGACGAACAGCGAAGCGGAGGCATCCTGATCGAGCACGGCGTCCACTTTTTTGAAGTCGGCCGCGATTGGTTTGGCGAAGCGGCTTCCGCGCACGGATTCGCGTTGGGGGAAACAGACGGCACACGGCCGCGCGTCGGTGCCACGGTCATTCATGAAGGCAACGGACGACGCGTCCCCGTCCATTATTACCACGGCTTTACGATGGACCCTGCCGCTTCGGAATCGACGCACTGGGACATTCATACGGCACGCGGGCGCATCGTGCTTGACGGCTGGATCCCGATGCGGCTATCCGTATCCGGCCTCGTCTCAATCGATGAGGCAACCTATATCAACGCCTTGTTTGATGCCATTCCGAAGCACCCATCCGCAGATGCCATCGAACAAATGCGGTGCACCGCCGACCGCCTGGCGCCGCCCGCTGCATCGCCAGCCGCCCCGCGCATCCCGTACGAACGCACCGTGGTGCTCTCGGACCGCCACGGGTGGTACGAAGCGATCGCCCAAGCGCGCTTTCTTGACTTTTGCCGCTTGATTGAGGATCCAAGTGCGCGCAGCATCGTCACTGCCGAGAATGCCGCCGCCGACCTCGCTTTGGCGGAAGCGTGCACCACCGCCAGTGAACCGTCACGCGTTCGCTAGACAGCGGGCAAGAAAACAAGCCTGTTGGGGATGCAATGAAAGCAACCGCCGACAGGCTTTTTCTTTTGGAACCAATTTCCTATTGTTACACAAATCAAAAACGGCTCTTCCTACGGGAAAAGCCGTTTTCCTGCATTAGAATCAATGAGGGCGGTGAAAAACGGCTGATTCCCTTACTCAATGGGGGGAATGGGCGAAAAGCAGGGTCGATGCAACAAGGTTTTTCTAATTGAGAAATGACATGGTAAAGCCGTATTCACGATTAAATCACCAGCCTCCAATACCTCCCCCAGCTCAGTGCCTCATTCTCCTATAGGCAGCCTTTTGCCAACAGTGCCTCAACGGTGGGAAGATCAGCCGGCGCCCATCTAAGGTCACGAAGCTGCGAGGGCGGCACCCACCGAAGCTCGGCATGCTCCCGAGCTCGCGGTTCCCCATCGACTAAGCGGGCTTCATACGTCCGCAAATGCACGATGGCGTGTTCATATTCATGGCATACATCCGCCAACAGTTTGCCGATGGAAATCGTGCAGCCAAGCTCCTCGCGAATTTCCCGGACTAAAGCCGCTGCCGGACTCTCCCCTTCTTCCACTTTGCCGCCGGGGAACTCCCAGACGTTCGGCAACGACATATTCGGTGCGCGCAGCGCGCATAAAACGTCCCCCTGCTCGTTGCAGATGGCTGCTCCGACGACAGGAATGACCCGTTTCATTGCTGACCCGCCCTTCTCATCCATATACGCCATTTTAGCAAAAACCGCTTTGTTTTCCAAAACAGTGGAACTCCTTCAAACATGACGAATGCGGCATCGCCTTGCCGCTGGCCAACTTGGCTAAAGAGCTGTACGGGTTTGCCAAACCATACGGTCGGGGGCAAGAAGACGCTTTCCGCTGTTTATCGGCTGTTGTCAAGCCAAAAGGGACAGGCAGGGACGGTGCCGTTCCCTCTTTTTTGAAAGGACGAAACTTTTTGACTGGACGCTCCGTATTCTCAACTGAAATCGATGACAGGGAGGCGAACTCATTGTTCAAAAAACTGTTAAGTTCCATCGGCATCGGATCTGCCACGGTCGACACGAAGCTTGCCAAAGCGCAATACGCTCAAGGGGAAACAGTCGAAGGAGTAGTCGAAATTCGCGGCGGCAGCGTGGAACAGCACATTGATAAAATTGATCTAGCCTTAGTGACGACGTATATTCGCGAAGTCGACGATCACAAATTCGAAGAAAAAGCTGTGCTCGCCCGACACAAGGTGTCTGACTCGGTGACGATCAGGCCGAACGAAACAAAAACGATCCCGTTCCGATTCACCCTGCCCTATGACACACCGGTGACGCTCGGCTCTTCCAAAGTGTGGCTGCAAACCGGCCTGGACATTCAAATGGCGCTTGATCCGCAAGACCGGGACTACCTCACCATCGAACCGCATCCGCTCGTCACAGCGTTTCTTGAAGCCGCCCGTCAACTGGGATTCCGCCTCCACCATGTGCAGTGCGAACAAGCACCGCGCTATTGGCAGCGGCGGCTGCCGTTTGTCCAAGAGTTCGAGTTTCGCCCGGTAAGCGGAGCGTTTCGGGGCCGCCTTGACGAATTGGAAGCCATCTTCTTTGTGTCCGAGCACGGAGTGGAAACCATTTTGGAAATCGACCGCAAAGCGCGCGGATTGGCCGGGTTGCTCGCCGAGGCGCTCGACATCGACGAGACGCTCGTCCGCTTCACCTACGGGCCGAACGATCTCGCCTCGCTGCCGCAATTGCTGGCCAATGCCATTCATCGATATAGCTGAACCGAAAAAGCAAAAGGGGCCATCGGCCTCTTTTGCCCCATAATGAAGCAAATCGACAACTTGCCCCTATGTCCCCTCTATCACTGCTCTATAGACAAAACAGCATGGTTTCTTCCAGCGAAAATGCAAGCAAGCACTTAAATCGTCCATTGATCGTGAACAATCCCAACCAGCCGCCATGTATCGCCATCTTGTTCAAAAACAAGACGCAAACTCTTCCAATCCATTCCATTATATTGCTCGTCAAACCCGGTAAAATGAAACTCCACAAACACTCCATTGGGATATACTTCATGAATGTTTTCCAACGTATTTCCTTTCCCAATCACGATGTTGTTTCCAATCATATGCGGATTGGCAAAATCCACGTCGTGAACTACCCCCACTTAATTTTCTAGCGAAAATTTGAAGTGGAGGCTTCCAAAGAAGTTTGACTGCTTCAAGCAATCCTTATTCTTTGAGGCGTGTCCACTTCGCCGCTAGAGCATAAGACACTCAGGTCTACAGCTTTACTTTTCTTTAAGATGTTTAATGCGCCATTGACATCAGCATTAATTAGTTTGCCAGACTTTGTTCGATACAAGCCGCGCTTAATACGTTTGCCGCTGAACTTATATTCTTTTGGATTGTCGGCATTATATTCAGGAATCTCATCGCCGTCAAAAAAGCTGGCTTGAGACGTATATGATTCTTCCTGTTTAAAGAATTCAATGCCGTAAAATTCACAAAGATATTCTAGTTTTTCTTTTATGTTACCGAGAGGAATATTGACAAAGTTTTGATTTGTCTTTTTTCCTAGATTAATATTGCGTTGCCATGTTTCAGCATAGCCAATGACAAGTTTGCCAATTTGATTTTCAATACAGTAGTTAATGATGTAACGGCAAGTCTTGTTGATATAATCATTCACTTTATTATTGCGATTCATAGCAAGCAACGCCTGTTTACGAGTCGTGCCTTTGATTTTTTGCTTATCTTTAATGCTTTGAAGTCTGGCATTTTCTTTGTTAAACCATTGATTTATACTTTTTAATCTCCGCCCATCAATGATGAATGATCTGCCGTCTGATGTGACACAAGTGGCAAAATTGTTTAATCCTAAATCAATTGCCAGTGCTTTTTGGTCATTTAATTCTCTTTGATCTTCAGGCATTTCATATTTGTACTGAATCTCAAAGAACCTGGCATGATGCTTAGGAATGATTTCAATCTGCTTAATCTTTTTGTCCAGCAACACAGGCGGAATCGTTATCGTGATAGGCTTGTGAGTCTTTTTAAATAGGCGAGAATACGGTATCGTGAATTTGTTGCCGTCTATACGAATCTGGCCAATGATCAGTGAATGAAAGCCATCTTTTTTAAGATATTTTGGAATACTGATAGCCTTGTGGTCATATTTTCCTTGTTTGGCAAGACTGATCAAACCAAAGAAAGATTTAAAGGCTTCATTGACCTTTTTTAAAATTTGCTGTGCCATGTTACTGTTTAACAGCTTATAGTTTTCGTTAGTTTTTGCAAGATGATAGTTTTTCTCATAATTAAGAAATTCCTTGTGTTCAAAATAGTATTGTCTGACATTGTACAATCCGACGTTGTACATGTTCTTGGCAATATGGCACAGTTCTCTAAGAGTCAAGTATTCTTCTTTGGTCAAACCATTTAGCTGTTGCTTGATACAAAAATACATTTTTTCACCTCCCATCTAACTATATGATACTATATTTTACTGAATATATACTATTTTCAGTAAAATATAGTTAAGGCGATTCATCTCCCACTTACTCCGCTTCGCTTCGTTGAAGTAGGAGTCTTCTCGCCTAATTAAGATAAATAAGGCTGACTCTTCAGTCACCTTTCCATTGACTGTCAGAGTCAGCCTTGATCAACTAAAGTGCGGCCAGTTCGTTTGCTGCTGATCCCCGTCGATTTTGCTTAGCGTCCGGTAGCGAAACGGAATGATGGCCTGCTCTGGCTTTCCAAGAAACTCTTTCGCCCATTCGAACGGAATCAAATCGAACTGTTCCTTGTTTTCGGCGATGAAATAGACGCCAACAACTCTCCCTTGTTGATGGAGGTCAATGGTTAAAAAAGCCGGATAATACGTGCCGTCTTGCGCTTGCAACACGGCTTTGGCTGTCACCCGGTCGCCTCCTTCCTCTTCCACATCCGGATTGGCGATTCTCTCCAACACCTTGATCGCCCATCCTTGTTTTTTATATCCTCCGACCAGCTTCGGCGGGTTTTTCCGCAACTGCTCCAACAACGTTTGTTCGTCCATCGTCAAGCTTTTGCCTCCCTTGCGGTTTGCCTATCCACATATATACAATACTTTTCAGAGAAATGCAAATGCCCAGAAGAACAGCATGCAAGGATGGCCCGATTTATATAGATGCCATTTGAAGTTCTATAATTTACATTTTTTACATAATATAGAGTATACTGTATATAGAACGAACCACGCCGCTTCCAGACCCATCGATGGGTCTGTGAAGCAGGCGGTGGTTCGGTCTTCCGTCACGCCTTGGTGTGATGGAAGCAAGCCACAGGCTTGCTTCGACAGTCGAACATGGACCAACCGCTTTTCCGTCAAGGATCTGTTCCACGTCTTCGTTGCATCCTGAAAATACCCGAATTCGAAAATGTGCAAAATATAGAGGGGGATTTTCATCCTTCCGTTGGTGACGAAATTTTTCCGTCATGGAAGTCTATATAGGAATCCTTATCGGCGAGCAACATCCCTTGTTCATTCGCCATCTTTCCAGGCAAGCACGGGAGGCGAGCACATCAGCGGAAAATGGCGCGAAGGCCGTCGATGTAAATCACCCCGGCGTTTTTCCGCCCTGCGTCTGTTTCCATATAGCGCACCGGCGTCTCCAACATGAGCGGAAGCGCAACATCGCTAGGCACAGCGGCCTGCACGTATTTCCACCCCACCCAATCAACATGACGGGCAAAATCGATCCAAAAGCGCCGTCCGCTTCCATCCTGCAGCTGGGCGCGCAGCCAATGGCCGCTTCCGTCTCCATACACCCACATGCCAATCGCTTGCGGCCGTTTCGAAATCCAAATCGCTTCCTCCCGACTAGCATAGACGCCGGATGTTCCCAGCATCCCGCGGAAATCGTATGAAATTTTCAACGCCTTCGTTCCGTCTTTCGCCTTCTCCATCGTCCGCTCAACCGCCGCCCCCACAGCGTTAACGCCTGCTGCCTTCCACTTCGACTCCGTTTCAAAATCATCAAGCACTTCTTCGCTGTCCCCGTTCTCCTGCGTCTCTTTGTACACCACAAGAAGCGCATTGGCCACCGGCCGCGGGAACCCATCAGACGGTTTGTTTTCGACTTTGAGCTGCCCGTTTGGCTGACGGACGACCAATGTCGAAGATCCGCCGCCATCAAGCGTCATCGCATCGACTGCGCCAAGCTCACCCATCAACTTGGCCATCTCGTTCAAAGTCATGCCTTGACTATGGGCAGGCTGACGACCATCGACAACAACGAGCATGACATTTCCATCCCGATCAATGCCGACAGCGGTGCGAGGATGAGCACCGGCGATCGCAAACGACTGCACTTGTCCTCCTGCCACCAATCGATATCGACCGCCAAGCGCTTCTTTCACCCCGCTCCATTCGGGTTGGTCATACTGAAGGGAAATTTGCACCGTATCCCCCTCTTTCGCTTGCCGCAAATAGTCGCTCGCCCGTCCGTGGCCCGACAACACCAATTCCCCAGGCTGAAGCGGCTCATCTCCTTGACTCACAGCCACCTTCTTCACCGTTGCAGTGACCGTTCCATTCCCATTCAACACCCCTTGGACGTTCGTCAACACGACTTCCGTCCCAAGAGCGTTCGTTTTCGTGGAGGCAGCGAAATACGGGGTATACAAAATCAACTGATGAGCACGCCGCGGTTTATTGATGCCGTCAATGGGATAAGGGCTTCCTTGTCCCATTTGAACTCGAATCTGGACATCCGGATTGCCGATCATCGGCTTCCCATCAGCGCTGATGCCAAAAATCGTCCGTTCCGCCGCCGGCGTCGTATTCGTCATCACGATTTCCCCGCGGTGCACCATCAAATCGGTCGGTGACCCGTCCTCTTTGAAATAATCCCCATTCACTGCCGCTAACACGATTCCGTCGCGGCCATCATAGCGCTTGGCCTGCTGAAGCACCGGTTCAATGCCAAGCACTTGATCATTGGACAGCGCCGTCTCGATGGCCAACTTCTCATTCGACGCATCGATGTCAAGCTTGTATACGTGTTGCTTGCCGCGCACGCCGACAATTTCCATTTCTTCTTTTTCTACCCCTGGCGCCACGCGCGCCAACGCCTCCTTCACCACTGTGCCCACAGCCAATTGTTTCGCTCCGTACCGCCCCGGATTGACAAGCTTGAGCTTCTCCTTCGACGGCGTTTTATACAAGACATGCCCTTTGATGTTGGTGACGTAATATCCACCGCCAACCCCGTACTGGCCGCCAAACGCCTCATCGTACGAATACACCCGATACTGTTCTCCAGGCTGCAGCACACGAACAAACGTCAACGCCTCATTTTCTCGTTTCCATAGATTAATCGGTTTCACGATCTCCAATTTTCCAATTTGCCCCTGCAAAAGGCGCATACCTTCCCAGTAGACGACATTCGCCGCGGCATCCACTTCTGTCGCTTGCAGCGCCGTCCATGCCGCCAACACCGCCCCGACCCCGCTGCGGATGATGTTCTTCACTTTTCTCACTGGTTCCCTTTTCCTCTCTTTCTATCATTTTGTTGCAATCGATTCTATTATACGACAAACTTCTACAAAAAGGGGCATTATTTTCCATTTGTTTTGCAAAAAAAAAAACGCCCGGCGGCGCCGGAACGTTCTCTAGAGATGCCAAACCGCGCCATTACGGGGCGTAAAATTCTTGAGAATAGTAGGGTTGATGGAATGAATTGAACGCCACCCCGACACCGAGGCGGGTAAAGTTCGGATATAAAAGATTTTGCCGATGTCCGAGCGAGTGCATCCACGCTTCATGGACAAAAATCGCATCGTATTGTCCGTAGGCGATGTTCTCTCCCGCCACGCTATAAGCGATGCCATGGCGCTCCATGCGGTCAAACGGCGACAATCCTTGCAAGTTCGTATGAGAGAAGTAGTGATGGACCGCCATATCTTCGCTATGTTCACGGGCAACCGCCGCCGCTTTCGCATCCCACGCGAGCGCCGGAAGCCCGTGCAAGCGGCGCGCTGCATTCGCCAGATCAAAAATTTGATATTCATAGGCTGTGCGCAGCTCCTCCGTCGGCATTCCATAAAATCCAGGTTTTTTATCTTCCAGTGCGCGATTCACCACCAGCACGCCATCAACCCGATTGTTGTTATACCGGTCATAAAAGAACGTGACATAGCGGCCATCGACAAAATACGTATCGTACTCATCATTTTGGATGCTGTAAAAACCATCCTTTTTTTGAATCACCTCAAGCGCTTGGCCGTAACGCGCTTCCACCACCGTTTTCGCCGTTCCGATGCCCGTTCCTTTTTTCGTTTGGACAATCGGTTGGTTCGTGTACATCGCCGCCACCCGATCACGGTCATAGCTCACCATCAAAAAGTTTTTGTAACCGCCCTGATCATACGCCTCCCAATATAGGCCGTAGGCGTTTTTCGTCTTCCGCTTCGCCTTGCCGTACATCGCTTCGACCTTGGCGCGCGAGTCGCCGATCGCCACCCCGTTCATCGTGACATCGGCCATGCTTGTTTTCGCCTGCTGCACGCATAAAGCAGCGGCCAACTTCTCTCTTGACGGCGTTTCATAGCGGACGCGGGCATCGTTCTTAATCACATATCCTCCGCCGACATCGAAATCCCCGCCGCGCAACGCGTACACGCGGTACACCCCACCGTTTGGCAGCGTCTTCACTGCTTTGTTCGACAACCATAGCTCTGTCGGCGCCGCCACCGTCACCCGGCCGATTTGCCCGGGCTTCAGTTCAGCACCGTCCCACCACACTTTTTCCGTGCCGACACGTTCTCCGCATCCCCCCGCCTTGACCATGGATGAGCTCGGCATCCAAAGCCATCCGACCGCCGCCAACAGCATTCCAATTGCCACGGCCTGCACCCATTTCCTCACTTCCGCCCGCTCCTTCCTTTCTCTTTTTCTTTCATCATAGATGTCTTTCCGTCAAAAGAAAAGAGAAAAAAGAATGATTTCGAAGAAAAAGAGGGGGCTTTGGTGGCGCAAAGGTCAACATTTCGTCAAACAAGCTTCTCACCGGACTTGGCTAAGGGGCAAAATATAGGTTAAAATAAATCATCATTATTCTTCCATTTTCATGAGAGAGGAGCAGATTTTATGAACATTACAAAAAAATTTCTAGCCGTCTCGGCGCTAAGCGCCGGAATCCTTCTGTCACCGTTTCACGCCCACGATGCGCAAGCAAAAGTTTGGTGGAATGGCATGGAATTAGTACAGGGACAAATCGGCAAATTAACCATTTTAAAAGACACAGAGCTTTATAAGTTGCAAGGCGAGAAGAAAGTCTACGTCAGAACGTTAAAAACCGGCGGAACCTACCGCATTTACACGTTTAAACCGGGCATGTTAGGTTTAGGAGGCGGATATTATGTCGATCGCGATGCTCGGGTAAAATACGAAACTCCGTCCAAAGCAAAACTCAATCAAGTCAAAATGGAACAGCTGTTCCGAGGAGTAAAACTGGGCATGTCCACTTCTCAAGTCAAGAAGTTGGAAACCGCAAAATTTATCCTACAAGAAAATATAGACGGCGGCCAAGCTTGGGTCTATTCGACTTCTCTTTTCGGATATCATACGCTGCTCGTCTATGGATTTGAGAACGGAAAGCTTGCCTTCTACGGCTACTCGTTCGATGCCGGCCAGGAGTATACAAAAGATCAGCTCACAGCGATTTATAACAATCTGAAACAACAGCTCATCACGCTATTTGGAAACCAGTATGAACAGTCCGATTCTGGCCAAGGCTACCCGCCTGCACTCGCATTTCACAAAGACGGCCTTGTGATTGCCCTTTCCTATGATGCGGACGGGTTGGCGGTTACGGTCACGGGTGAACAATAACGTGCAAAAAGCGAGGCTGCCCTATTGATTCGGACTGCCTCGCTTTCTGTTTTTACTCCCCATTCACCAAATTCAACTCATATTTCGCAACCTTTGGATAATATACAAAAAATAACCCAAATATTCGCATAAAAATAATTTTTATGAAAAAATTGTAAAATAATTAATTTTATTCGGTCAAATCGGGCTTATTTCGAATTTTTATTCAGGGTGCGAAATGTGAGTTCAACTTCTCCTTTGACGGTGTTTCGTAGCGGATGTGCGTGTCGATGTCGGTCACGTAATACCCGCCGTCGACCGCATACTGCCCGCCGAAGCGCGCGTCATACGCGTACACTAATCGGATGACTAGAAGTTACTAAATCTAATGCGAACACACAGAGAACGACGCAACTCTCTGGTCTCTGATCAATCTTCAGGACGTAACAAGCAGATAATGATGCCTATTCCTCAAGCACCTTGTTCAGCTTCTTATCAAAAGTATATACCTCGTATCCCTTCACTTTATGGTAGGCGTACAAAAGGGTATCCACAAAGTCCAGTCGTCTTTTGCCAAACAGAATGAGCGCTTCCTCTAATACCTCGATATCATCCACGTCGATATTATCGTATTTGAACAGTTCTAAAAGAGTATCACTGATCTCAGCATGTGTGACATTGTACACTTTTTCAAGAACATAGACAACTTCAACGACCACTTCCTTTAGCAATAACACCTTGTTATTTTCAATCATCGTTGCCGCTTTAGCCGACAAATCATCATGATCATTAAGCAGGTATCTTAGAATAATGTTTGCATCAATGATTTTCATATTGATCCACCACAGCTTGAGACCAGGCATCGCTTTCTTGAGCCTGCAAACCCCCATTTCTGTATTTTGACAGAGCCCCTCTTAAGCTTCTCTTTTCTGATTGTTCTGAATTTTCTTCGTCCGCATAGGGAAGGATAATGACTTCCACTTTCCTATTTTTTAATGATTCAGGTATATCTATGAACTTTTCTAGATCATTGCTGTTTTTTATTACTCTCACAAAATCCATGCTTCTTCGCTCCTTTCATTGAACACTCTCCCACCTACGCTTGCGCTTCGAGGTGGGAGATGATAAAGAGGAACTTTTAAATATATTATATCATTTTAATTGTACATGATCACACAAAAATTCACTTTATGAGTCAGTCAAGAATTTATCGAGCAAATCCACAGAATATTCCTCTGTTTATCTGACTGTATGCATTTATTACTATATATCCTATGACGGAAAAGTTCCATGGGCAGTGTGATCTGCCCTCCACCCGGGGATGAAAATCTCGCGCCAGTCCTGCATTTTCACGAAAAAAAAGCCGCCTTTAGCCGAAGCAGGCATACATCCCTGACGGCTAAGACAGCTATTTCACTTTATTGCCCATTCACCAACTTCAACTTCTCCTTTGACGGCGTTTCATAGCGGATGTGCGTATCGATGTCGGTCACGTAATACCCGCCGCCGACCGCGTACTGCCCGCCAAAGCGCGCGTCATACCCGTAGACGCGGTACACTTCCCCAGGCTGTAAGATGCGGACGAACACAAGGCGCCCATCCTTCGTCCGTTTCCATAGATTGATTGGCTTTTGCACCGTCAAGCGGCCGATTTGCCCTTTTTTCAGCTCCACGCCGTCCCAGTAGACTTTTTTCACGTGCCCCCGAGGAGGGGTTGGCTTTTCCGGCTGCTTTGGCGGATTGGGCTTTTCTTCCTTCCAAAGCGGCAAGGCAAACTCATATTGGGCAAATCCGCTTGGCAAGTTGGCGACATAGCGGATGCTGCCGTCTGGCGGCAAGTATTTTTGCGCTTCCGGCGACGATTCAAAAGAAACGGTCACCGGTTGTTTCCCTTTCACCGGCGCAAAGGTCCAGTTGCCATCCGCCGACGGGTTGATCGTTCCGTTTTCCCGAATGTAATCGATGATGACTTGCCGGTTTTCATCCGGCGCGGCCA
The DNA here is from genome assembly GCF_013096845.1 of Geobacillus sp. BMUD. NCBI lineage: Bacteria > Bacillati > Bacillota > Bacilli > Caryophanales > Anoxybacillaceae > Geobacillus > Geobacillus sp. BMUD. The sequence goes on along the minus strand of NZ_SDLA01000005.1, from coordinate 131,288 downwards.
AAATCGTGTTTTTCCCGCCCGGATTGATGATCCGGTTCGTCGTCGCCCGGTAGTTGTTCGTCGCAACGATAAACTCCATGTTCGGCGTCACCGGCTTGCCTTGGAATCGCAAATTTTTAATGCGGTTCGCGTTCGGGTTGATCACATTTTGGTTTTTGTCGTATTTCGCCGGCTCGGTGACATCGATCTCGTACGTCACGCCATCAATAATGTCGAAGTTGTACGTCGGAAAGTCGTTGTTCACAAGCGGCTGAACGTCTGTCTTGTTCGGGTCGATTTGGTTGAATTGCCCTGCCGACCACTCAAGCCATTCTTTCAACTCGGCTCCCGTAATTTTGAGCGCATACACGGTATTCGGATACAAGTACAAATCGGCGACGTTTTTAATGGCGATTTCCCCTGCCGGAATATCCGTGTAATAGCTCGGTCCACCGCGCCCGCCGGCTTTGAACGGAGCGCCGGCCGACAGCACCGGAAGGCCTTCATATTTCGTCCCTTTCAACATCTTTTCGACATACCATTTTTGCGCATTCGTGACCATTTGCACGGACGGATCGTCTTTGATCAGCGCAAAATAGCTGTTGATCGGGCTCGTGGTTTTTCCAACCGGGCTGCGGACGTACTGAATCGTCGCTTCATGTTCCGTTTGGATCGCCTGCTCCACGGCCGGGTCGCTGTCAACCAACGGCGTTTTCGTCGCCTTGTCGTACACCGGGCGAAGCTGGGCTTTCGCTTGCGTCACTTTCCATTTTCCATCGACTTGCTCAACCGTCAAGTCAATAACCCCAAGCGTATCGCCCCACGAACCCGGCATCGTCACCGGAACGCCGTTGATCGTGCCTGTTTCATTGTTGATACCGTTCCCATCCGGAAAATCGGGCGTCGTTCCCGGAAGCGCCGGAAATTTTTTATGCTGGTGGCCGGTCAACACGGCGTCGACCCCCGGAATTTGCGTCAAATAATAGGAGGCGTTTTCCATATTCGAGCTGTTTCCGCCGGTTTCAATGCCCGAGTGCGACAGCACGACGATCAAATCGGCCCCTTCCGCTTTCATTTTTGGAATATATTTTTGTGCCGACTGCACAATGTCTTTCGCTATCACTTTCCCTTGCAAATTGGCTTTGTCCCAATCCATGATTTGCGGCGGCACAAAGCCGATGACGCCGATCTTCAGCGTATGCTTCTCTCCGTCTTCATCAACGACTTCTTTCGCGAAAATGTGATACGGTGTGAAATAGTTGACATCGTTATCTGGATTTTGATCATGGTCATCGCGGTACACGTTCGCATTGACGATTGGCAGCTTGGCATCGTCATACACCTCATTGAGGAAATCCAAGCCATAGTTGAACTCATGGTTTCCCACCGTCGCTGCATCATACTTCAACAAATGCAGCAGTTTCACCGCTGGATGCACTTCGCCATCTTGCAGCGGCTTCACTTTCGCCACATAGTCGCCAAGCGGCGTTCCTTGAATCAAATCCCCGTTGTCAAACAGAAGCGTATTCGGCTGCTCAGCGCGCGCCTGCTCGATCAATCGCGCCGTCTTCGACAACCCGAATTCATTCGTCGGGCTGTCTTTGAAATAATCATAGTTAACGAGATTCATATGTACATCGGTGGTCTCCAAAATGCGCAGCTTGACGACATCCCGATCCTCCGCGCCCACCGCCGCCGGCTCAAACGAAGGAGTCAGCAGCCCCAACGCCAACGCCATGCTCGCCGCCGCGTATTTCTTCCGTTTTTTCAATGCCCATCCCCCTTGCTCAGATTCAATCACTTTCACTTCTACATTACCATAAAAGCAACAAAATTTTGATAGGAAAAACAAAAGAAATAGAGGAAATAAACAGACAATATCGAAAGAAGATAGAGGGAAACACAATGTCCTATTCTTAGGGATGGTTGATCTTTTCAATCTTCTTTTCTACATTCATGCTGTATATTATCATTGAAACCGCCGTCCGACGAGCGATTGACAGCTCAACATTGGCAAGAACACATCAAAAAAACCGTTGGAAGATAGAAAAATAAGGAATGACAGACGACATTAAAGGAGTGACACGCATCGTTAAGAGGAGTAGATAAGGAAGCAGAAAAGCTGTTCAAATAATCTATTATTCGCAAAGAGATATGCCTTGAAGGACTGTCTTTTCTGAAAGAGCAGGAAAAGAAGCAACCCAAGCAAGAAGGTCACCATTGCAACACAACGAAGAGCGCCCTCCACTGGCGCCCTTCCTCATTTCTATAGCAAATTGAGCAACGCCCTTTTGTTCGCTTGCACTTGGTCGTTCAACGCCTTCACTTTTTCTTTTACCTTCTGAATATCGGCGTTGTCGGCGCCGACTTTCTTTTCAAGAGCGCGAATTTCATTCGTCACCGCCCGCAGCTGGTTGGACAGGGCAATGAGCTGGCCGATGAGGCCATCGATTTGCGCTTGTTTTTCTTCATCGAGTTCTGCTTGGTCTTCATCAACGGGTGATGGAGAAGTCGGAGACGATGCCTCCGTTACCGTTTGCCCGCTGGAAGCGGGAGCTGCAGCGTCATTAGCCGCTACGGCTTGTCCGCTCGAAGCGTCAGTTGCCGCCGTGGCCTCTCTCGGTTGAGAAGTGGACGGCTCGCCCGTTGACGCCGGATCCGCAGGCGTCGTTTGCGTGTCCGTTGCCGGTTCCGCTTCGCTCAATGCTTGAATGCGAGCAGTCACTTTGTTGAGCCGCTCTTCAATTTGGCTTACTTTTTTATTTAACTGCGCCAACTTTTGTGCAAGCAGTTTTTGCTGCTTGGACGATTCTTGTTTTTTCTTCGCCTCTGCTTCCTTTTGTTCCGTCTTCTTCTTGACGACGATTTCTACTTTCTTCACCATCGTTTCGCGCTCATGCGCTTTGCCTGCTGGCTTGGCGGCCGCCCACGCCGGAGAGGCGACGAGCATCGACGCCACCAAAATCGGCCATCCTTTCTTTAACATTACCAATTCCTCCTTTATTTTTTGGTAATGGCAGCTGGCTGGCATAGGTTTCCCCTTAGCCCCTGTAGCTTTGTGACGCTAAGTTTCCTTAGCTGTACCTTTCATCATGATTGTACCATGATTTTCTTCGCAAGGAAGTGAGACGAAATGACTATTTTTGACCTTTGAACCTTCTTAGGAACGGCGATCATTTTCTCCATCGTTTCTTTAGCGGTATCTGTCAACACTTCAACTTAAAGGCTATCGACTGAGCCCTTGGATTAATGGACGGACCTTCGTTTTGATCTCTGCGAAACGTCGTCATTGCCCCCAATTCTTGTTTGAGTCCATCCGGAAGCAACGCTCGCTCAAACCTCCAACTGACCATACCAGGTTCTTTCACTGTGTAATCGTTCGATTCTTCCTATTGTATCGCTCCAATCCGCCTCTTCCCGGTTTCAACAGCCGGATCTTTCATCCATAACTGTACGGTTTGCTTGGCATAGCCATCGCATAAATGCAGGCCTGCTTCCGTCGATTTCGCAGCAATGAAATGAAAAATGGGGGAATGGCAAATCGGTACTCGAGCACCTTCACCCTTTTTTATCTCCTTTCGTCCCATGCCATTTTTTGATTTGATCAATTTCAGACGTTGGCAACCCACTCACGATTCTTCTTATTCATGAATGATCACCGTTCTTTTCACCTAACCGTCGGCATGTATCATTCATTGCAAACGTTTAATATACTTATTATCTATTATTCGTAATAATCAGTTTTTTCTTAATTTATTCACTTATTATATGCCGACAATAAGTAAAAGATAGTGAAATACTTGGAAAGAGTGGTTAAAAACGAACAGGCTAAGAGCGTTTATTCTTCGTTGGTCCGTATCTTTGGAAACGAAACAAAACGGAAAAAAGAAGAAATTTTGATTAAGGTTTCAGATGACTAGAAGGTTGGTGAAAAACAGCGATCGCCCCTAGCTCACGGCGGATGACATGAAACGAAAAGCCGATGTCATAAGGTTTCTCCATTTGAGAAACAAGGCGGTGAGGCAACTGACTCCTTTCATCACCGGCCTTCTAGATATCATCTATCTCAGGGTAAAGCTATTTTCACTTTTTCTTTACTAAAAAGCAGGAAAAGCCCCGCAGAGATTTCTCTCCGCAGAGCCATTCGATGGATGACAAGCACACGCCCAGTCCTACTTTTTCGCTTTTACAACTTTTCTAGCACTCTTATTTCCATCCCCCGTCAACAGCAATTACCTTAATGGACGTTCCTGCTTTTTTCAGTAGTATTTTAATCGTATATTTTCCCATACTTATCTGCTTTGGCGCTGCTGATTCTTTGGTTTCATACATATGCAATAACCCTGGAGTTCGCTTCCGCTCTCCCTGTAATTACTTTAAGATTTACTATATACATGCTCATTGAAAAATTAACATTTGACTTCTCCTGCAACGAGCTTCCTCCCCCATGGCTCAGCTTGCAGGTTGAGCCTACAAGATCTTTGGAGGAAATGATGCAGCGCTTAGGGTGTGCAGGATAACGAAGAGGTTAACTCTTCATGTTGCATGTATATAGTAACACTATTTACAATTTGAACAGCAGGAGGAATTCTGTCCACTACAACAACGATCCGTTCCTTGCTCGTATAACCATACTTATCTTTTACTGTACAAATGCCAGTTCTACCATTGAATCTGCAAACGCTAAATCAGCTTTAAGAATGGATAGAGTGAATGAATAAGGGAATAAACGCAATAAACAAAGGAACCCGCCTTTGGCAAAGTTTTCAACACAACTCACTTCTTAAGGAACTCAATACTTTTAATAAAAAGCGCTGATATACCTTGATATTCCCCTCAAACTTCCAATTAATTCTTTTCTTCAACACTCAGCTTACGATGGAGTTTACCAGATCTCCAGCAAAAGTGCTAGGCTTGTTGAATGTTTAAGATAGCGAAAAAATCTAACTCTTTGCTTCTTTCACCTTTAATAGATGTTGCAATGCTCGATGTTTTTACATTCATCATGAGTATCTAATAAGCATTTTTATTCACTAAACCATTTGTAATTGTACGTAAAATAATTTTAATATCTAGCCACAAACTCCAGTTCTCTATATAAAAAATATCATGTTCAATCCTCGCCTGTATCGAGGTATCGCCACGCAATCCACATACTTGAGCCCATCCTGTGATCCCTGGACGGACATGATGTTTTATCATATATTTTGGGATTTCTTCTTTAAACTTTTCGACAAAATAAGGACGTTCAGGCCGTGGGCCAACCACACTCATATCGCCTTTCAGTACATTGAAGAACTGAGGCAGCTCGTCTAAGCTCGTTTTCCGCAAAAACGCTCCAAATTTCGTCCGACGCGGATCGTTTTCAACTGTCCATTGAGTATCGGAAACGGACTGAGGCATATGCTTCATGGAACGAAATTTATACATATAAAACGTCCTTCTGTTCAATCCAACCCGCTCTTGCTTAAAAATAATTGGCCCTGGCGAAGTTAGCTTGATTCCAATGGCAATTGCGATCATCAGCGGAGCCGTTAAAATAATAGCCAGCAGTGAAAAAACAACATCAAATAATCTTTTTAAAAGACGATTTCGCAGTTCATCCAATGGTACATCACGCACATTGATAATCGGCAAATCTCCAAACACTTCAAAATGGGGAGATGCTGGAAGGATATCATAAAAATCAGGAATAATAGAAGCACGTACTCCCATTTTCTCGCAAACCGATATAATCTCCCGATATTTTGGATAGGCTTGCAACGGTAAAGCCACAACGACTTCATCAATTAACTGGTGGATCAAAATATGTTCCAAATCCGACACTTTTCCAATAATAGGTTTATAGTGAGCAAAGCGTGGCTCATGCTTTGTCCGAAAGTCGTCCAAGAACCCGACGACCTCAAGCCCGTATTCCGGATGCATTTGGAGATTTTCAAAATACTTTCTACCGATCGATCCTGCCCCAACAATTAGAACAAATTGCTTATTATATCCTTTTTTTCTCAATTGACGAAGGCTTTGCTTCACTATATAGCGATATATCGAGATAAGCATAACGTTCCATATAAAATACAAAAATAGAAATAATCGTGAGATATCAACTATTTTCGAGGTAAACAATACGCTTAATAATAGGAACATGCTCAATGTATGTACTTGCAATACTTTCGCTAACTCATTAGAAAACTTATCCTTACGTTTTGGTCCATACAATTCTATGAGATATCCTATTACAATGGCAATGGCACCATAAATAAGGCTCCAAAACAAATAGTTTTTCAATGGCAAATGGCCATTGATCCCATCGTGAAATAGATGAAACTTCATCACCCATGATAAAATAAATGCCAACTGGATGATGACGAAATCCATCGAAACATAAACCTTTGTCAAAAAACGTTCTCGCCCTCGAATCATAACTACTCCCCCGTACAGAACTCCCAAATTAAAACAGAAAGTTGAATTTCACAGTACTACAGTCAATTCCTTCTCTATTTTATCATAATTTGGAATTAAGATATAGCAATTTTCGACAATTTTTTAGAAAAAACTACCTTGCATAACGACAAAACTGCTCTACCTCATCCCATGACATATAAACCCGAATAATATCTTCCTCGATTAATGGTGTTCCTGTCTGCACTTCAATCAACTCTAAGTCCGTCATCGCCTTAATACCATGTTTCGCCCCGACAGGAATTTCAAGCACATCCCCCGGCTTCACGGGGCGAATTTCACCATTCAATGCAAATTCCCCTTCACCGCGAATAATCGTCCATACTTCACTGCGATAACGATGCATTTGGTAACTTAAGTTTTTCCCTGCCGCGATCCCGATTCGTTTTGTTAAAACTTCTCGCCCGTCTTCAAATCTCGTATAATCCAACACCCGATACCAACCCCAGCGCCGTTCTTCATACATCGGGCGTTGATCAAACCCATTAACAATGTCTTTAATCTTTGGGCTTTTCGCTTTATCTGCGACTAAAATTCCGTCAGGGCTTACCGCTATAATGGCGTTGGACACTCCCAGCACAGCAACAGGAATGTCAAACTCATTAACCAAGTGGGTGTTCTCCGACTCCACAACAATCCCTTTGCCAATTTGGTTGGTCGCCATTTCCTCCGTTAACGTATTCCACGTACCGAGGTCTTTCCAATACCCGTCATACGGCAACACGACAATATGTTCTGTCTTTTCCACCACCTCATAGTCAAAGCTAATTTTCGGCAACCGATCATACTGCTTGACTAACTCATCATATTGAACAGAAAATCCCTTTTCTTGCAGCAAGGAAATAAGATAATCAAGCTTAAACGCAAACACACCACAGTTCCAAAGTGCCCCTTGTTTTATGAGCTCTGCTGCTTTGTCTTCAGTTGGTTTCTCCGTAAAATGGCTGACTCGTAAATAATCGCCATCGCTCGATTGAGAAGTTGGAACAATGTAACCGTACTTCGCTGATGGATACGTTGGCTCCACGCCGATTAACGCCAAATCGGCACCGCTGACCAACACCGTTTCCTCTAAATCCTTCACTCGATCAAAAAAGCGATCCTCTACATAAGGATCAACAGGCAAAACGGCAACGACTTCGTTTAAGTCAATTCCTTCTACGCTATATAAATAAGCCGATGCAAGCGCAATCGCCGGAAACGTATCACGCCGCATCGGTTCAATGATAATTGGAACACTTTGCCCCAATTGACTTTGGATCATATCGACTTGGGATTTGCTTGTCGCAATGACGGCAGAATCCGCCAAGCCGACATTTCCTAACTGTCTCCATACACGTTGGACCATGGATTGCAACTGACCATTTTGATTTTCCAACACTTTTAAAAATTGCTTAGAGCGCGCATCGTTCGATAACGGCCAAAGGCGTTTACCAGAGCCGCCTGATAAAACCAATAATTTCAAATTTATTTTACCTCCTCAATATTAAATACCTTATCGTACATCTCATATACTATCCTTTTGGAATAATTACTTTGATAAAAATTATATGCCTTTAATGAGTACTTCATATTAGTATCCAAATATATTAGCTGTTTCATATATAAAGGGAAATTAAATATATTGTCATCCACGATAATATCATTAGATTTTATAGAAATACCTTCGATCCCATAACTTGTTGATATAACTGGTAGCCCTCTTGAGAGCGCTTCTAACGTTTTTAATTTGACACCACTTCCAAACTGAAGTGGGATAATCATTGCACATGCACTACTAAAAGCTTGTTCGAGGTTTTCGACATAGCCACTTAGTTCGATATAACATTCATACTTTTTACACAAATAAATTAGTTTATCACTTGGATGTTTCCCAATAATTTTTAATTTAAAGTTTGGAATTTCTTTTATTAAAACATCAATATTCTTTTCTATAAAATAACATATAGAATAATCATTATGGGGGATATTTAGTGATCCTAAAAATATATATTCAGGTTTTCCTTGATACGTTCTGTTAAACTGTTGACTTATATTAAGAAAAGGCCGGACCTCTTTAATATTTTTTTGTCCACTTCTTTCTGTCAATATATTTACTTCTTTAGAACTGATCAAGAGATTATTCTTGAATGTTCTCGCGGTCTCAATTTCCCTGTGAAAAATCATTTTTCTTTCAAACTCCAGAAACAATCTTGTAAATATCTTCAAATTAAAAAGAGGTCTTATTACCTTAGGTACAAACTTTTTGAAATTACCCAATGGATTTATGTCTGCTTCTGGAAATTCTTTTAGAACATTTAGCATTTTTGTATATCTGACCGAAAAAAGGTCATCTAAATATACAAATTCATTATTTTTAGGATTATCTTCAAACATTTGTGAAATTCTAATTGTATCATAAATGACAATATCTATATTATTTTCTTCAACAATTCTTGAAACCATATGTTGTATTCTACGATCAAAAAACATAGATTCTTGTATACTTTTTTTCTTTAAGAAAAATGAATAAAAAATTACATTAAATATCTTCTTCATTAGTTTGACATCTGAAATTAAATATACATTTTGTAAATGTAAAGAATTATTTAATATTTGATCATTACCAATATAAATATAGTACACATTTTCCTGCCCATATTTTTCAATAAAATACTCTACCATTGATGAAATAATAATTTTCTTCCCATTATCTTTTGGATACGGAAAGACTGCACTCACAAATAGAACCTTCTTTATTTTTGCTCACCTTCCATTTTTTTTATTACGTTTAGGAAAACTTCTGCACTTTTTCTCCACGAAAAGAACTTCAACCTATCTTTTCCCTTTTCGATCAAAGTGCTTCTTAAATTGTCATCTAATAAAAGTTTATTAATCACGTACGACAACTCTTTTGGTGAAAAAGGATCTACAAACATTGCAGCATCTTGAGCAACTTCTGGTAATGAAGTAGTTTTTGAGGTGATAATTGGAACTCCATACCTCATAGCTTCTAGTAACGGAATGCCAAAACCTTCATATAAAGATGGGAATATAAATAATCGAGCATTTTCATAAATATAGGCCAACTCTTCCTGTGAAATATATCCCGTAAAGTAAACATATTCTTCAATATTCAGCTCCTTTATTAACTTGCGAATTTGTTCCGAACCATTACCTTTGCCACCTACAACAACAAGTGGTATTACGCTTAAGTTATTTTTTATCGAATAAGATATTGCTTTAAGAATTAATTGTAGATTCTTTCTCTTTTCTAAAGTTCCTACAAACAAGCAATACTCTTTTGGTAATTTTAATGAAGGTTTTCTTATAGATTTTATATTTAAATTAGGATTTAAAGCACAGTATGTTACATTTATGTTATCTTCCGGAATTTTATACTCTTTCATAATATCATACTTTGTATAATGTGAGACAGTGAGAATATTTAATTTTTTATCAACAAAAAATTTTAAATAATACTTTAAATAAAAAGCATGTATCGTAGAGTGATTCTCTTTATTTTTTATAAAAGCCAAATCATGGATTGTTACAATTGTTCTTTTGTTTGGAAAAACAAGTGGTTTCACAAAATTAGGACCCCAAAAAATATCTATTTTTTCTCTTAATAACCTAGGAACTATAAATAAATTTAACCACAAAAAGCTATATATCTTTTCATTTTTTATTGTGTTCTTTAAAGTTGATATTCTTATATACTTTACATTCGGATTATTAAATCTTATCTCTGGTTTTTGATCTACAAAAATGTAATATTTATTTTTTTGATCTATACGAAATAATTCTTCTAATATTCCCAAAAGATAGTTTCCTATTCCAGTCCTATTACCTATTAACTTTCTACCATCAATCGCAATCTTCAAACCACTACTTTCCTCCCTCTAAAGTTGATATATCAACGGTTGTAGCCGTTTCAGGCATATCAAAAAGTATTCTTCACCGAAACTCCCAATATCATTTCCCTAATATATGCATATATTACATTATGCGGGTACGCTTCGTAGTCGTCTCTGGTCAAATTTGGTTTTATTGAGACGGCATATGGATGCACCTTGGATCTCTGCATGACTGATGATGACGAACCTTCCCATTTCTCTGGGCATCCTTGTGCCTAGCACTCCTTCGTTCGGTCTATATACATGCTCATTACCCACATTTCGCACCCTAACAGGGTAGAAAGAAAGGATTTTTCATTTCGTTTTTCAGAATAACATTTCGACCAACACGACGAGCGATGGCAATCCTTTTTTACCATCGCTAGTCGTTCCGTATGATGTTACACGTAAATGCTCTCGTCCATGCCCAATCCCTGCAGAATCCTTCGCTGATCAGGGGTGAGCGGTTTCCCTAACGCGCGTTGGATGTGCCCATCCGGCAGCTCCAATAGGACGACTTTCACATACCGGAACAACTGAAAGATCGCCTGGCCGGTGGGTCGGGTCAGTTTCCGGCCTCCCACGCCCTTTCATGGGTGTTCCGGGGTGATGAACTGACGCACCCGGCGCTGGAAGACGCGGTAAATGGCCAAGGCCAACAGAAACAAATAGCCCAATACCGCGACCCGTTCCGGTTTTTTGACGTAAATCTCATCCGTAAAGAATGGGTCTTTCAAGAAAGAGAAGTTCATCTCCACGGAGATTTGGCCTTTATATAACTTCAAGATCTCTTTTGCCTCCATCGGTTGACCCTTCCATTCCTTCGGAACGGTCGCGACGAGGACAAACCGGGACGCTTTCCGTCTCGCCTGTTCCCAAGCGTTTTGGTCGAACTCGATGCCAAGACGCACGAAATACAGCGTCTCCATCTCGGGTTCCGCCCCTTTTTTCGGTCGTCCGCGCCGTTTTTTCGGGCGCACGATCTCTTCGACCGCGGCTTCCACCCGATGAAACCGGGGGCGAAGGGATGCCTTGAAGGAGGCCAAGGCTTGTTCGGCGTCTTCCCGACAAGAGAAGGGGGGGCGTTCCCAACGGGCTTGTTCCTCACGAAGAAGCTCCGCTTCTTTGCTCCGCTCTTTGTCGAGCGTCTTTCCTTTTCGCTGGTCGAGCGCGCTCGATTCGACGACGATCAGCCGAACGGGATGGCCTTCATAAGTCGAGGCCGTTTCCCATACCCGATACGTGGCGCCGTTTTTCTCCGCCAGCGTAAAGGGGTCGCTCCACGCCGAATCGGGTTGGGCATCTGCCTCCGAAAGCGCGGTTTTGACGATCCGAAGCGACGAAGGGCCCCGCGTGATCAAAAAGGCGTTGGCGACTTTCGTTTGCGCCAAGGTCTCTTTCGTCATCGCAGCGGAATCCGCCACGTAAATCCATTCGTCTTGGATCTTGGCTTGCTTCAGCTGTTCATGGACACGGGAGAGCACCTCGGGATTCCACGTTTTGTCCGGCACGTTGCCGTCGTGCACATCGCCGTAAAACGGGATGCCGTCTTCGTTGCCGATCAGCCCGAAACCGATCTGTTTTTGCCAACGATGATGCCGGTTGTAGCCATGCGTGATCTGCAGGGCCTCTGACGAGACCGATTCATACGTGCCGTAAACGGTCTTGTCCGTCTTATCCGCGTGGAAGACGCGAAGAGAGAGGCCTTCTTTCTTGTAGATCTGCACGAGGCAAGACGAAAGGACTTGATGGATATTCGCCTCATACAGTCGATCCAAATGACGCGCGATGGCATCGTCGTTGAACCAAGACGGATCCAGCCCTGGCCGAATCAGCTTCGGCAAATCGATGTCATGCGCCCATTGTTCCAAATGAACGAGCGCTTGCCGGCCGCTCAAGATATCCAGAATGATTAGCTTGACGATATCGCTGGCTCGAGTTTGGCATTGTGGATCCACGGGAACGAGATGATCAATCAACTGAGGAAGGTCAAGATCTTTGAACAGAGTGCTTATTATATTCAAATAAGAACCACCATAAATGGCACGGATTTGAATGCTCATGGTGTAGAAACTCCTTTGCTTTCCTTGGGTGTGAAGGATTCATTCGACAATGGAAACAAAAAATCCTCCCGATTTTCGTCGGAAGGGTGCGAAATGTGAGCTGGGACATTGCTTCGGCGTGGAATACGAAGATCCTTCAATCCTATGTGCACCACCGTTATGGCATCTCCATTTCCCGCGAAGCCTTGCGAAAACTCTTGCATCGAAAAGGGCTTTCTTGGACTCGGCCGACCTACACGTTGGCGAAAGGAGACCCGGACCGGCAAAAAAAACTTCGAGAGACAAATGGATCTGATAAAAAAACGTAATCGATCCGGATTCCGTCCTGTTGTACATCGATGAAACGCATATCCGGTCGTATCATGTGCTACGTGCGACATGGTCAGAGGTTGGCCGTCAAAAGCAAGTGCCGACGTTCGGCCATCATGCCCACGTATCGCTGTTTGGCGCGGTTCATGTCCATGATGGCGAAACGGTTCTTCATCCAGCAGGGGCGGCCAACGCGACAACGTTTTTGGATTTCCTGCGAGTTCTCAAAGAGCGTTACCCGGATCGGTTCATCGTCTTGGTGCTGGATAACGCCCGAATTCATCATGCCAAAATGGTGAGAGAGTTTTTGCGGGAAGAAGGACAGTGTTTTCACTTCATTTCCCTTCCTCCGTATTCTCCGCAACTGAATCCGATCGAACGCTTGTGGAAATGGCTGAAAGACACCCTCATCGCCAATGTGTTTCACAAAGATCGAAACGATATCGCCCAAGCCATTGCCTGGTTTGTGGACTGCATTCATGAACGCCCCGAGGAAGTGCTGCAACGCCTGGGGTGTGCAGCGTAATCGAGAAGTTAACTTTTCAAGGTGCATCTATCCTGAAAACACCACTTAAGACAAAAAACGGGACTCCCTAGCCTTTGGAACCAATTTCCAAATTAAGACATTCCAGTATATATATGGTTCATCCGTGCTATGCACTCGTTTTTTCCAGTTTCACTTCGTACCCTAACCCCTCTAATCGTTTCACCGTTTGACGCACGAGGCTCGCTTCTCGCTGCCGATCCCAGTAGTCCGCTCCCAACTCTCTATACGGTTCCTTTCGAGTTAAGATGTAATAAATCAGTTCTAAAATCGTTCTCCCGACTGCGACACTCGCTCGATTCGCTCCTCTTCGTTTGGCGATCCGATGATACTTGGCCGATAGGTACGTGTTCTTCGTTCGGGCGGCGGCACGGGCGCATTCCACGAGGCACGACCTCAGCTTCTTGTTCCCTTTCCTCGTTCGGCCTGACAACCGTTTCCCTGCACTCTCATGGTTCCCGGGAGCCATGCCGGCCCATGAGGCCAAGTGCGCGGCGGTAGGGAACCGGCTCATATCCGTCCCGATTTCCGCGACCATTTGTTCCGCGCTTTGCCGCCCCACTCCCGGGATCGTATCGATGAGCTCCAGCGCTTCATGAAAAGGGCGCGTTCGTTCCTCGATTTCTCGATCCAACCGGGCAATCGCTTCATCTAAATACTCCACATGACGCCATTGTTCGGCCAGCATCATGCGTTGATGCGGCCCGATCCTTCCTTTCAACGCGCGCCGGAGCTCTTCCGTTTTTTGTTTCAGCCGCCCCTTGGCGAGCTGGGCGAGGGCCGCCGGATCGTCCTTTCCTTCGATCAAGGAGCGAATGATGAGTCGGGCCGACATCCCGTTGATGTCGGATACGACCGAGGAAAGCTTGATATTGGCTCCTTCCAGCACTTTTTGGATGCGGTTGAGCTCCCGTGCCCGTTCCTCGATCAAACTGCGCCGATAACGGACCAGTTCCCGGAGCTCCCGCTGAGCCCGATGAGGGATGTAACTCCCTTTTAGCCATCCATGGCGAAGCAAGTCCGCGATCCATTCCGCATCTTTGACATCGGTCTTTCGCCCGGGAACCGCTTTGATGTGTTGGGCATTGACGACCAGCACTTCGATCGGTTCTGCTTCAAGGAGATGATACACGGGTTTCCAATATACGCCCGTCGACTCCATGGCCACGTGCGTCACCTGTTTTTCTTTCAGCCAATCCACCAACTCCTCGAGATCGTCGGTCAGCGTACCAAACGTGCGAATCTCTTTTCCTTCAGGGGTCAGGGCGCAAGCCGTAATCGATTGCTTATGCACGTCCAATCCGCAACAGTGTTCATACAAGACGCGCATCGGTTTCCCTCCCTGCTTCGTTACTCAAAAACAGCTGGTGCAGCAGCCTTTGTTCAAGCATTCTATCCTGCGTGCTTCCCTTAAGGGAGCGACATTCCGTGGTGCACCAGGCTACTGGGGTCCGTCTATATATCGGACTTTACGTACCATAGATACTACGACCTCATGCCCCCAGCTGCAAGGAGACCATTCGACAGAAGGTGGTTTTCATCCTTCCGATGGTGACGAAAATTTTCGTCATGGAAGTCTATATAGTCATCATGCAGAGGCCCACTAAGCTCCTTTAGGGACTTAAGGTCGGACGCGCCGGCTTCTCTATCTCCATGTCATCCTAGTTGTCCTAAAGAATCGAGACAAGCGGCATCAAGCAACCATTTCGAGACCAAAGATATCCTGCATCATTCACTTCACATTCAAAGCTTGGTGCTTCATAAACTAGCATGCAGTACCTGCAGTCATTTTCTTCCTCACACCACAATCTATTGATTATTCCGCAACGGATGATCAGGACGTATATCGTGTGTAATAGTCATGCAACTGCCGAAACGTTTCGTTATGGTGGATCATCGGCATCATCGCTCAGAACATCTCGCACCCGCTTTGCCGGTAAAAGGCGAGAGTCTCTTCTAGCTCTTTTTCTAATCAATCACTTGGAAATGCGTATATTCCAATAAGGAGAGCACCATTTTTCCAAACGACGGAAAGACTTGCTTAAACGTCAGAAAATACCGATCGAGCCAGCAGATCATCTCACTTCGAATCACTCCCTGTTCTTCTAACGATTTGAAACGAAATGCCCCCCCAACGTATAGCTCCGCCTCCATCCCTTTCAAAACATCCTGATCTAATAAAAGCTAACATAATCCAAAAATCTACAAAAGCATATGAATCAAAATTCATTACCATAGCCAAACCGAAACAAAAAACAAATTTTGAATAGTCGGATTTACAATAGGTAAACAGTTTAAACAAGAAGAACAGAAAAACTATAAAACCTACTAATCCTTCTTCGGCTAAAATCTTAACTATTAAATTTCGTGGATTTGCATTGCTTGGGTCGACGAACGCATTAAAGTATACCTCATTGAAACTTAATCCATAGCTAAAGTGTTCTTGAATAATCCTTGCAAAATCTAAATAGTAAAACCCCCCACCTACTCCCAAGATAGGATTCTCTAAAAATTGAATTAATCCTATTATCGGAAAAACAACCCTTACAAAAATAGATCCGTCGTTATGTAATAACTTTCCAAAATGATAATACTGTTTAAAATCAAATCTATGAACATAATACCCCTCTAATTGGAGTAAATTTATTATATAACCTATAGCAATAAATAATAGAAGTCCTAAAAAAAATAAGAATAATGCTTTTATTTCCCTTTTAATTAGTAAGTAAAAAATTATTGTTATCATTAACACAATATAACCATTCATAGAAAAAGTAAAAATAAATAAAATAACCAATACATAAAAAAATATTTTAGATAACATATAATCTTTTCTGTAGTAATTAAATAATATAATACCAACCAAGATATGAATAGCCGCCCAAGATGGTTCATTAGATAACATTTGAACACGTCCATATGTTCTAGAAACAAACAAGGAGGTCAGTTTATTGACTGAGCCTATACCCAATAAGAGATCTAATATTTGAAGTATGCCAAACATAATAGGAAACAAAAAAGTAAATATGAGTAATAAATTGAATATCTTCTCAGGTTGTTTTGCTTTTTTTAAATAAGGTAGTATCGAGACTATACAGAAGTAGACTATTAGACCAACAAATAGTGATAAAATATGCTCAATACTACTTTTAATATCTCTAATTTGAAGAGCAACCAAAAGTGAATGTAAGATGCTGTAAAAAACAAAGAACAACAAAATTTTTTCTGTGCTATGCCAACACAATCTGGAGCCTCTACTCGTTATCAACAAAAAAAGAGATATCCCCAAAAAAATAGCACTAATAGGCTTGTAATCTGTGTATGTTATATATGGAATACCATCTACAGAAAACATAGAAAATCCAATTATAAAAAATAATAAAGGTGCAGAATCTATTCTAAATCTATCATTTACAATAGTATTATTCACTTAATTTCCCCATCCTCATATTTATAGCGTCTATAAATCCCTTTAATATTAATTCAATTCTAAAAAATTTGTTATCCTCATTTAATAAAAAAATCTTCGCACTTTTCTTCATTACATTCCATAGCATGCTCAAAAAAGCAACAAAGTTTCTAACATAGGAACATCTCTTTTGCATTTTCCTTATCATAGCAAATGGATTTCTTACATGATAATATGCAATGTAAGGAGGCATACTTCTTCTTTCTCCGCCAGATGAATTAGAGACTTTATGATAAATTACAGAACTAGGTTGATAAACTATTTTCCATCCTTTATTATTTATTCTGATATTCCAATCCGTTTCTTCATAATACAAAAAATAATCCTCACACATATACCCTACCGTTTCCAATATCTCTCGCCTAAAACCTAGGCTGCATCCCGTTATATAATCGACTTCCCTCAATTGGTCATACTGTCCCACATCTTCTTCTTTTATTCCTATATGCCTTGTCTTCCCTGTCCAAGTATTGACTTTTCCACCTGCAAACCAAATTTTATTCGTTCCATAGTAGTAAATCTTCGAACCAACAATTCCAACCTGCTTATCGTTTTCTAATGTCTCTACCAATGGGGTCAAAGCATTCGGGTCGACAACCGTATCGTTATTTAATAACCAGAAGTATTGATATCCTTGATTATACGCCTGTTTAATCGCGACATTATTCCCACCGGCAAACCCTAGATTCGCCCCGGTTTGAATAAATGTAATGGGGATGTGAAACTTGCCATCCTTGTAATCTTGTTGTAGTTTGTCAAATGAACCATCTTGTGATGCATTATCTACTAAAAACACATGAAAGTGAGGATATGTTAAATGTTCTAGCGATTTTAAACATTCAAACGTATCGTTATAGGCATTCCAGTTTAAAATGATAATCGCTACGTCCTTATCCATTACTTGTTTCAAGTGTCCATCACTACCTTATAGTTTAATTCGTATGAATAAATTCTTTCAAGGCTTCTCGCCAATTTCTCATTTGATGAAATCCATTCAGCCTGAGCGCCATATGCTCAAACACCGAGTACATCGGCCTTGGCGCTGGTCTTTGGAAGTCTTGTGTTGTACAAGGATTTACCTTCATTTCAATTCCCACTTCTTCAAAAATAGCCTTCGCAAATTCATACCAAGAACAATGTCCTGAATTAGAAACGTGATAAATGCCGTATTTCTCCGTCTGGATCAGGTCAAAAATGCATTGGGCTAAGTCTACTGTATATGTCGGGCAACCGACTTGATCATGGACAACCATTAGCTCATCGCGCTCTTGAGCCAACTTGACCATCGTTTTGACGAAGTTGTTTCCACGCTTCCCATACACCCAAGACGTTCTAACAATAAAAAATTTGGAATGCAAATCACGAACAAATTGCTCCCCAGCCAGCTTACTTTTCCCGTACACGCTAAGCGGATTCGTTGGCGCAAACTCGTTGTAGGGCTCCTTCGCTGTTCCATCAAAGACATAATCGGTACTAATATAAACAAGCTTTGCCCCCACTGTTTCAGAAGCTACTGCCACATTCCTTGTTCCATATGCATTCACTAAAAATGCTTGGTCTCGCTCCGATTCTGCTAAATCAACTTTTGTATAGGCCGCAGCGTGAATCACAACATCAGGTTTAACTTCGCTAATCACCTGTTTTACCTGATCAAAGTTTGTAATATCTAACTCTTCCCGCCCATACCCATACACTTTATATCCTTTATCTTCGAGTAAATGGACTACATCTATCCCAAGCTGACCTCTTGCGCCTGTTACAACTACTTTCATAGCCTTTCACCATACTGCTTTTGATAGTAGTTCATATATTCGCCAGATTTAATATTTTTCCACCATTCTTGATTGTCGATATACCATTGAATCGTTTCAACGATCCCTGTTTCAAATGTATATTGTGGCTTCCAACCAAGCTCGGTCATAATTTTCGTTGGATCAATCGCATAACGGCGATCGTGGCCTGGGCGGTCTGAAACATATTTAATCAGGTCTTTCGAAACACCAAGTTTTTCTACGATAAGATGTACGATTTCATTATTAGTTCGTTCATTATGTCCGCCAATATTGTATACTTCTCCCGGCCTTCCTTCATGAATCACTAAATCAATGGCTGCACAATGATCTTTTACATGAAGCCAGTCACGAATATTTTGGCCGTCGCCGTAAATCGGAAGATCTTTCCCTTCCAACGCATTCGTAATCATTAATGGAATGAGTTTTTCAGGGAAGTGATATGGTCCATAGTTGTTGGAACATCTCGTAATGTTCACATTGAGGCCATACGTTTCATGGTACGCTCTTACAAGTAGGTCTCCGCCAGCCTTACTTGCCGAATAAGGACTATTTGGCGCCAATGGCGTCTCTTCTGTAAAATATCCCGTTTCGCCAAGTGTTCCATACACTTCATCTGTTGAAATTTGCACATATTTCTTGATATTGTTGGCTTTCGCTACATCTAATAACGCTTGCGTGCCCAATACATTTGTTCTTACAAAACTATCAGGATCCGTAATACTTCGGTCGACATGAGACTCGGCCGCAAAGTTCACAATCACATCAATCTCATGAGTTTTAACTAAATAATCAACTAGCTCACGGTTATTAATATCACCTTTCACAAAGAGATAGTTTGGGTGATGTTCAACATCTTTTAAGTTTTCAAGATTACCAGCATAGGTTAATAAATCATAATTGACGACTTTATAAGTTGGATATTTCTCAAGTATATAACGAACAAAGTTGCTGCCAATAAACCCTGCTCCACCTGTCACTAAAAGATTCATGACGTTCTCTCCCACTCAAAGTTGATTTCTGCATCGGACAATAATGGATGTTTCGTATCTTTGTCAGAAAGAACTGGATTTGATATAGGCCAATCAATTCCTAACGTCGGATCGTTCCAAAGAATACCCCGATCGTGTTCTGGAGAATAGTATTCATCTACTTTATATTGTACTTCCGTATTTTCAACTAACGTACAAAAACCATGGGCAAATCCTTTTGGCACAAGTAATTGCCGCTTATTTTCCGCACTTAAAATAAACCCTTGCCATTTACCAAATGTCGGCGAACCCCTGCGAATATCGACAACCACATCATAGATGACTCCTCGAGTAACGCGAACTAACTTCGTTTG
Organism: Geobacillus sp. BMUD; assembly: GCF_013096845.1. NCBI lineage: Bacteria > Bacillati > Bacillota > Bacilli > Caryophanales > Anoxybacillaceae > Geobacillus > Geobacillus sp. BMUD. The sequence continues at coordinate 111,455 of NZ_SDLA01000005.1, read as the reverse complement.
CGCCTTTGGGTTTAACTGATAATGAAGCCCACGAATCGTTCCTGCTTGTTGTGACAACGAGTGATTGTCTTGAATAAAGTCGAAATCCACCCCGTATTCCGCAAAAAGCTGTTTATTGTAGCTCTCCATAAAAAAACCGCGATGGTCGCCAAATACGTTCGGCTCAATAAGCAACACACCCGGCAACAATGTTTCCATCACTTTCACCATAAACACCTCAATTATAAGTAGATCGGCCGTTTCTTTTGGTTCGCAATATCGATCAAATACTGACCATACTGATTTTTCTTTAATGGTTCCGCCAACTTTAATAATTGTTCTCGGTCAATGTACCCTTTTAGGTAGGCGATTTCCTCCAAGCAAGCCACTTTTAAACTTTGACGTTTCTCAATTGTTTCGATAAATTGCGATGCCTCTAACAACGATTCATGCGTGCCGGAGTCTAACCATGAAAACCCTCGTCCTAAAATTTCCACATGTAATTCGCCGAGTTCCAAATATGCTTTATTCACATCTGTAATTTCTAATTCTCCGCGTGCAGAAGGCTTGATACTTTTCGCAATCTCTACCACACGATGATCGTAAAAATATAGTCCCGTCACTGCATAATTGGACTTCGGATGTTTTGGCTTTTCTTCAATGGAAATGACCTTTCCGTTCTCATCGAATTCTACAACACCAAAGCGCTCAGGATCATTGACATAATAGCCGAAAATCGTCGCTCCTGTTTTGCGCTCAACAGCTTTTTGCAATAATTTCGTCAACCCATGACCATAGAACAGATTATCCCCTAAAATCAAGGCAACGTTGTCATCACCGATAAACTTTTCTCCAATAATAAACGCCTGCGCAAGACCATCTGGAGAAGGCTGCACGGCGTAAGACAGCGATATTCCTAGTTGCGACCCATCACCTAGCAACTCTGCAAAACGTGGCGTGTCACTAGGAGTAGAAATAATTAAAATATCACGAATCCCAGCCAACATTAAAACAGACAATGGGTAATAGATCATTGGTTTGTCGTAAACAGGCAATAGCTGCTTAGATACTGCCTTGGTTAAAGGATAGAGACGAGTCCCGCTGCCTCCGGCTAAGATAATCCCTTTCATGATATACTCCCCTAATCCTAATATACACTCATCTACCCCAATTTTATATAGACTTCCATGACGAAACATTTTCGTCACCATCGGAAGGATGAAAATGTCCTTATGTTGAATGATGGAACTTTACGCATTTTGGAATTCGGGTATTTTCGATAAAACTAAAGAGTTTATCATCTTTTCAATGAAAAGATGATTTATCCACTTTTCGACTGTCTAAAGCAAGTCTGTGTCTTACTTCTGAGACCTTTTAGTGTGTAGAACGCCCGAGCGTCTACCTCTTTCGAATCAATGCAGGAATCCAGGGGCGCTGTTTGATTTCACGAGTAGGATAAGAGACATGCAAAAATTTTTAAAAACCCGTGGTGCTAGTTGAGCGCTAGCGCTCAACTAGCCCGAGTGTTACAAGTGAATACACCAACAAGATGCCATCGAGTGCCACTTCAAACCCTGAAATCGAATTCGCACGAATGTCTGCCATACGATACTGGTCAATAAGGACGGAGAACACCGTTTCGATCACTTTCCGTTTTTGTTTGAGCCATTTCTCCCATGATTCAGATGGGCGGTGTTTCTGATTTTTGCGAGATGGAGTCCAAAAAGCGATTGGGTACTCTTCATACAACTTTTTTTGCCATTAACTACTGATGAATCCTTTGTCACCCAAGTTATAGGGATGAGGAATTGGAGTCATGACGGTTTCAGCTGCGGTTCGATCGTGACAGGACGCCTCCGTTACCACGTATCCCATAGGTAGCCCTTGGTCTGTCACTTGAAGATGAAACGTAAACCCATCGTACCACTGCTTTTTCGATGCACAAAACCCGATGTCAGCGATGCCTCGAAATCGTTTGACACGGTCCATTCTTGCGGCATGGCACAACTCGATTGGCATGCTATCTACGACCGCATAGGCATGGTGTGGACCACGTTTCGCTCGTTCATGACGAATCCATTTGATCGCAAAGCGCAGCACTCGGCAACGGCGATGGTATCGAGAACGTTCGAGAAACTGTCCATCCGTGAACAAGTTCCCAGTCACAAAGCGATGCCATGCACGTTCGGAAGAGAAGACAAGCAACTTTCCTAACAGATGAATGGCCATGATCACCGCGTCTTCTTGTTTCGCCAAATGACGATTGCGGCGTTGAAGATCGCATGGAATTTGTGACAGCTGGGCAGAAACAAAAAAGAAAATGGCTGCATATTGTTTTTGAATCTTTGCTTGATCTGTAGTAAAATGAAAGTGCTCTTGCATGGGGATTCTCCTTTCGAATGTTGGGTCGCACTTTCATTCTACAGGAGATCCGCAGGCAAGGGCTATTTTTATGCTTACTTGATTTTATCTAGCACCACGGGTTTTAAAATGTATTTTATGATAATACCCCCCCACTTTTTTTATTAGTCGATATTATCGAAATGCTTCCTGCAAATACACTCATCTCGACAAACATCATGCAAACTACCATTCCAATCCCATCAAGGAAATAAGTAATAGGCATAGAAAAAATCAAAAATAATGTTGATATATAAAGATACATTTTCTTCATTTGTGTGTATTTTTTCATCGCCAATATAAATGGGTTAAACAGTACATTACAGATAGTAAACCCAATAGTGATCGAGCCTATCTTCATCATATTAGAGACATAATAATTCTTATTTCCAGCTACCAATTCAATAAAAAATGTTGAGAGTGAGAAGGTAATTATAGTAATTGCAAATGAACAAACGATCGCCCAAAGCATTGTCTTCTTCTTGAACACATTAAAGCTCCTATATTGATTAACATATAATGTACACAAATAAGGATAAATTGCTTGGGCAAAAGGCTGAGATAATCCCACGATAGCACTAGCAATCTTTTGGACAATCGAATAATAACCAGCATGCTTATCTCCTGCAAAAATGCCAGTTATGATAACAGCCCCTTGCCCGTAAACATTTCCTGCCAAAGTTGATATAAAAACATTGCCACTCTCTCTTGTTTCTTGCAACAAACGTCTAAAATTAAAATTTAATTTTAGGTTCATTATATTTACTGAAAACTTGACTTGCAACATCAAAAAGCCTATAAATCCTGCAATCAATATTCCTAATGCTTGTATCACCGAAGCAACTATATAGTCATCTTTCTGTTTAACAAATAAAAAAATAAGAACAACAGATAATATTTTGGCAACAATATTAATCACAGTTACATAATTCATTCTTTCTATCCCTTGATAAAACCAGGTCGGGAACAACGCGTTACCTATAACTGACATAAAAAAAATAAAATATATTTGATAATATCTAGAAAAGTTAGGAATTAAAATAACAATGAATGTCAAGAAGACAAGGGCTATACACAAGAATATTAGCTTAGCTGAATACACATTAGAGATAATCTTATTTAATCTTTCGAAATTATTTCTATGTAGTGCTACGTCACGAGTAGCGGTATAATTAAACCCAAAATCAACGAACACACTCAAATACTGGGCAACAGCAGTTGCTATAGCGATTGTTCCGTATTTTTCACTCCCTAATACTCTTACAAGATAAGGAAATGTAATTAGAGGCAAAATATAATTAGAGCCTTGTAATATTGATAGAAAAATAATGTTTTTTAATACTTGTTTGTTAAGCTTAGGAAGAAATTTTTTTTTCAATTTTTACATCCTCTTCATCCACATACTTTGCAAGTTGATCACTAGCTATTCGGCTATATTCATTTAATATTTTTTGCCTAGTTTGAACAGATGAATATCTTTCAACCAAATAATGCTTTAAGCCTGCACTTAATCTATAAGTCATCATAAGCATCGATAGCGCAAAGCCTTGAAAACCATCTACATACCCCTTTTTCCTAATAAATCGATTAATAAACTCTTTGAACATAATTAAAAGAAGTTTCGCTATACTAAATTTCTCGCCTGCATCAACAGCATTTTTCGCTTCAATCGTTGTATATCTGTTTAACTTCTCCAAAAAATGCTCAACATCAATATAATTAAAATGGATAAATCCCACAGATTTATCTTTTAACTTGTAGACACGCGCCGATGGATCAAGATTTGAGAATTCATGAATCCTAGTTCCATATTTCATATATTTTTTCTTAAAAAAACGAACTTGCATATCTTGCAAAGGACCCCATCCTGTTCCTCTCATTTTATGTCCAAAAAAATAATTAATACGTGGAATTAAAACAGCATCATACTCACCCGACTGAGCAATTTCAATAAGTTTGTTCCTTAATTCGATTGGAACCATTTCGTCTGCATCAACAGCAAGCACCCATTCATTGGAGGCTTTTTCAAGAGCAAATTGTCTTGCAGGTTCAACATATCCCATACGTTCATGCATATAAATTTTATCTGTATACTCGCGTGCAATCTCTACTGTCCTATCATCGCTATACATATCTACAATAATAATCTCATCTGCCCATTTGACAGACTCTAAACAGTTGCGAATATTTTTTTCTTCATTAAAAGTATTAATCAATACAGAAATATTGATGCCCATTAGGTATCTCCCTCTTTGAACCTTCCTTTTCATATTTTTTGATTCTTCTTCAATCAAACATTCTGCTATTTCTGCTCTATTTCTCTTACACCTTCTCTGCTACACTTTCCAACAACCGTTCCATAAACGGAATCAGTTCCTTCCGCAACTCTTCGTTTTGCAGCGCAAACTCGATCGTCGTTTGGATGAATCCGAGTTTCTCACCGACGTCATAGCGTTTGCCTTCGAATTCGTAAGCGAAGACGCGTTGGATTTCGTTCAGCTTTTGGATGGCGTCGGTGAGTTGGATTTCGCCGCCCGCGCCAGTTTCTTGTTTTTCAAGGAAGAGGAAGATTTCCGGTGTGAGGATGTATCTTCCCATGATGGCTAAGTTGGACGGTGCGGTGCCGGGCGCTGGTTTTTCGACGAATTGGCGCACTTGATAGAGGCGGCTGTTTTGTTCGATCGGGTCGATGATGCCGTAGCGGTGTGTTTCACGGTTTGGCACCTGTTTGACGCCGATGACGGAGCTCAACGTTTGTTCGTATTGGTCGATGAGCTGCTTCAAACACGGCGGATCGGCTTGGACGATGTCGTCGCCAAGCAAGACGGCAAACGGTTCGTCACCGATAAAGTTTCTTGCACACCAGACGGCATGTCCCAACCCTTTCGGCTCTTTTTGGCGGATGTAGTGAATGTCGACTTTCGACGGTTCTTTCACTTTCTCCAGCAAGTCGTATTTGCCTTTTTCCATTAAGTTTTGTTCGAGTTCAAAGGCGATGTCAAAATGGTCTTCGATGGCGCGTTTCCCTTTTCCAGTGACGATGATGATGTCTTCGATTCCTGAGGCGATGGCTTCTTCGACGATGTATTGGATCGTCGGCTTATCGACAATCGGCAGCATCTCCTTCGGCATCGCCTTGGTCGCCGGAAGGAAGCGCGTCCCTAAGCCCGCCGCTGGGATGATGGCTTTGCGTACTTTTTTCATGTGTATGCCCCCCCCTATGTATTCGTTGGCCTATGTGCCCCCGCGCATCGGTACAGCAGAGGCGATACCGATGCGCCGATGCGCATAGACATAAAAAGTTTGATCGAAAAAACATCGCCTCAATCGAGCAATGGATTGCTAATTGTGCCTTCCTCAATTCAATAACATATAGTATTCCACCGTTTTCGTCGTTTTTTCTCATAAAAGCTTTATTCAAGGAGCTTGAGGTTATCTATCCTCTTCATCGAGTTAAATTCCATTTACTCCAAAATAATCTCATTAAAACGTATCAGTTGGAAAACCGTTTTCTATTTTGCGTCGAAAAATCATTTTGACAATTTCGCTTTTTTTAACGCCCAAATTTGTTTCATGCGCGTATCGCCTCTCTTTACAAATTACAAATCCTTTATCTTTCTATTTATAAACGATACGCTTCATCTATAATCAACGATTACATAGAAAAGTTCCATGGGCAGCGATCTGCCCTCCACCCGGGCATGAAAATCTCGCGTCAGTCCTGCATTTTCACAGAAAAGTTCCATGGGCAGTGATCTGCCCTCCACCCGGGGATGAAAATCCGCGTCAGTCCTGCATTTTCACGGAAAAGTTCCATGGGCAGCGTGATCTGCCCTCCACCCGGGGATGAAAATCCCGCGCCAGTTCGGCATTTTCACAGAAAAGCAGGCTAAAAACCGGGCATCTAACCCGCCCTCACGCCACACCCTCGACGACGGGCGTCTAAGGTGCCAGGACCGTCATCGTCCCCACCCACGGCATGGCCGAGTGCCTCCATTGATAACGGTAAGGAGACATCACCGTCTCTTCTTTTAGCAGTTGACTACTTAGATGATTTGAAACTTATACATTAGGATTCGAGCATTCTTTCTTGTCCAGTTTCCTTCCAATAACGCCAGAAGAAAACTAGACCTGTTCCTACCATGATGCCCACCACGAAAGCAATGCCCATATTTAATAATGGTTTAGGGCTATCCGGCTCTTGAGGGGCAACCGGTGCAGAAATGATTAATATTTTATTCTCAATGGAAAATGATTGCAAAAAATCACGCAACTGCTGCTCTTTATTAACATATTGACGGTAACGGTCAGCCAACGATTTGATTTGATTACTCAACTCATTTAGAGCAATTAACTCTTTTTCCGAAAGAGATGAAATATTACGTAGACGATCTGAGTCCAAGGTGATGATATACTGGTTGTTATACGAAATGACTGCATCAAGCAAAAGGGACGGCGGCAACTTCAAAGCCACTGCTTCTTGACGATAAAGTTTAATGGTTTGCTGCAGTTGGACTTGCTCTTTTTGTTTCAGTTTCATAAAGTGATGGAGATCTTTCTCAACACCTGTTTGAATATCTTTCCATATCGACTGTTTCACAGCGCTTAAAATCCCGTTCAACAGCTTTTTGGTGTCAGAGGGATTGGCCGCTTTTAGAGTGATACGAACCAAATTGGTATTAGGCACATTTTCAACGCTTAGATTCCCTTTGACTTGCTCTGCCCTATACTTTCCTTGCAAATGCGCTTTTTTGATCCCCTCTTCGATCACAGAAATGGATTGTACACGCTCCATATAGGCCGAAGGCGTAATGATCTCATTGAAATAACTATCGGTTTCATCGAATTGTTTTCCGGGCACGATCCCATTATTCACGGATACCGTAGCGTTTGCTGAATATATTGGTTTGATCCATACAAAGCTAGCCAACACAGAAAAGATTAGTGCTACAATCGTTGTAGCCGCAATGATCCATTTTCCTTTCCATATCGTTTCAATGAGTTCTCGCAAGCTGATTGTTTCATCCATCATCTGTTCCTACCTTTGATTGATTTGTTTGTTGTGCGTAAAAATCCGATGGAAACACCTAATCCTACCCAAAAGAATACAGCAGTTCCAATAATCGAATCGTTAAACATCCCTTGAATCACATAAGCCATGAGCGCCGCGCAAAGCGCTGCAATGTATACATTAAAGCGTACGCGGGTAGAACGTAGCAACTGTATAGCCCCCCCCACCATCACAACTACTAAGGCAGACAGTGCTACAATCCCTGCTCCAAAAGCCATACCGATATACATGTTGTGGGGCTTATCGACAATAACACTATATCCCTCACCTAAATTCGAATTTTTTTCCGGATCATCTTGATTAAAGAAATAAGGAAACGTATCTAATCCATATCCTATAAACGGCTTGTCAGAAATAAGTTCTAATGCTTTTTCCCAAATAAAGGCCCGCCCAGATCCCGGCGCTATCCCCGGTCCTGGTAGCTTTGGCAGTCGGTATTCTTCAGCATCTGCATAAGCGGATGAACCGCTCACCACCCTTTCGGTAATATGCCCGACCACCTGCTCTATATCTTTGAATGCTGTATTCAGTCCTGCTTGTTGATGATCCTGTTGAAATGGATTATATGGGATGAAAAACCCAATTGTCTCGTCCCAAACACGGTGATTTTGTTTCACAAACGGCACATAAACAGCAACAAAAACAACCATCAATACCAGACTTGAAAGAGCCGCGACCTTTCTCTTTTCTGCTTTCACGATCATATAGACGAACAGCGGACTCATCAATACTAGCGTCACAAAACCATTACTAGATAGTGACGAAAGAAGCAGAGCAAAGGCTGCTGAGGCGATCAAACCATTCAAGATTTTCTTCCATATCTTTTTCTCCAAAACAGCCAAGCAGAAGAAAAGAGCAACAAAAAAAGCCGAAACCCCGCTCACATAGTTTCCGTGGTTAATCGTAGCAAGGAAAGATGAACCTTGAGCGATTTTCGCCCCCTCTGGAAGGCTGGAATATAACAGTGTCCGCACCCAGTGAAGCTGTAAAACATCATAACCAAAGAAATTCAATGTTCCTAATATCGTATTTATGATTATGAAAGGGGTCAAAAAGTAAATGAATTGCTGGAATCTCCTTACAGTATACCGTATATTAGACGCGATGAAGAACAACATCAAGTAGCATAAGTACGTCAATGTACCCTCATGGCGATTGTGCAATCCGTACAAAGCAAGCGTTTTATATGGAGCTAAAACAGCCGACAAAGTTAAACAAACAGCGAGTACAGCGAGAGCTATGTCAATTTTTGTTTTCGGAATTTGGTAGTTAAGCACTAACACTTTATATAGAAAAACAAGGCTGAGAAACGCTGTAGAGACAAGGAGCACAACAAATTTATAGTATGTAAACACATCCGCTTTCTTTCCCGTATCCAATACATCGGTTTGAGTAATAGACGGGCTGATAAAATCGCCAATATGCACTCTAACGATCAATGGGATGACCAGTACAATGAATGCCAGACCCCAAAACAATATGGCATCGACCCGCTCCATATCCATTTGGTCCTCATGCTCATCACGTTCAATAGTTAAATACTTATACCAATCAGACATGTTCGCTTCTCACCTTATGATGATTTTTGATGTTGGATTTGAACCAATAGTTCATCGATTCTAGCATGATACATTTCTGATCCAGGCAATTTTTTACTTTGTTCGAGATATGCCTTAGCCTTTGCATATTCCCCTTTATAATACAGGATCTCGCCAAATTGCAGCGTGAAAATCGGGTCCTGCTGCAGGAAAGGCCTTTTTCTAATCGCTTTTTCATAATAAAAAGCAGCCTTATGAAAATCATTTTTCATCGCATACGCTAACCCAAGCGTACGCATGATGTTATAACGGTCCGGATATTTGCTCGACAATGACTGCAAAATTGGCAAAGCCTGCTCTACTTGTCTTTGTTGCATCAACTGAATCGCCTGTTGATACTCAGTATAGTCTTTTAGAAATTGCTCATCCTGTTGTTGGCCTTTCCAGTGCGCATAGCTGATTCCCGATAAAATGAAAACTAGCAAACTAAGAAACACGTATCGATCCCATTTTCCATACATAAGTAAATTCCCCTCATTATGCAAAAATCGACAACCTCCTACTTGTAAATTTTAGTGCACCTTGCACCATAAAGCAATAGGGTGGTAGAAACGTCAACGAGACAGCTTTTTGTTAAAAAGCGGTTCATCACCACAACATATAATTGACAAACAAGACATCTTTTGAATCATCATGCATCGCTATTCATTTATCGATTTTTCCTTGCAGACGAAAGTAAGAGCTATTCCAAAGCAGACAAGCACAACTTTTGATGAAGAACTTTTGCATTCAGCCGCCCCTCAGACACATTATTTGGAAAACAATCTCACAAAAGACCCTCCCATGAAAGTGGTGAACTCACTTTCATGGGAGGGTTGCTACATTGCTATAGACACACCGCTTATTTGGCCACGTTTACAACAGCATCGGAAACGTTGTTGCCAACTTTATTCGTGTCAGTAATCGAACCAACTTGATCCACATCCACAATGCCCGTTGCGGACAGCGTAATCGGTTTAGACAAGTCGGTTACAGGAGCGCTCAGTTTCAGATAAACCGTTTTGTATCCTTTATTACCTACTACTGTAGTAGTACTGTCTTCGTAAACACCAGCGACATTGACAACATTACCATCGACTTTTACGGTAAAGTTGTTAGAAGAAAGTGCACTACTGATCGTTGCATTTGCCACCGGCTCGCTAAAGTCGACACGAATGACGTCTGCGCTAGTTAAAGTCGCTGTAAACGTCGGAGCAACGTTTTCTTTCATAAATTCGTTTACAGTCACGGTATCCATGACGAGCCCAGACGTATTCTTAATGTTGCTGATAGTAATGACATGTGTACCCGTCCATGTATTTGCTCCTGGAGCGAGCGTCACGCGAATGTGCTTGGTGTCTCCATCGAAGACTGCTTTCGTGACAGTCAATCCATTAATATTGAAGTTGGACAAGTTCAATGCCGAAGCATCCAAGTTTTGCGTGAATGCAAATACTAATTCGTTGTTGTTAACTGCTTGAACCCCATTGCCGTCAAAGCTTGCATCAAGAGCCGGCTTCGTCGTCAGGCTGTCAGAGCCGCGAACGAACGTAATCTGCTTACGCTCAGCATATGAGTTGCCAGCCAAATCGCTTACCAAGCCATTCGGCAACGTTACTGTATACGTGCCTTTTGGCAAGGAAGAAATATTCAAAGCAACCGATTTCGATTTTCCGTCTGTCGGCAGATATAATTTGAAATTGTCGCTAGTTGTTGTCAAAGTTGTGTTGACAGATTTAAGTACGTTGTTTTCGTCAATATACTTATCGTTCGCTTGAACGACTGTAATGTTGCTGCCAGTCGTTACCTCTTCGTCAAATGTCAGCACAAGATGCTCAACACCGTCAATTTTCACCACTTGGCTGCTAACGAATTTCGGCGCTGTGTTATCGGCTTTCAATTGAACAACTTTCGTGTATGCATCTCCAGTATTGCCAGCTAAGTCCTGATAACCACTCACCTCAACTGCATACACGCCTTCCGACAAAGCGGAAGCCAACGTTGCCGTGTAGACTAAGCCGGTTGAATCAACCGAAACAGAAGCTGTTTGGCCACCGATTTTGATGGTCGGATTGCCTGACAGTTTTTCGCTGAATGTCACTTTGACGGTTTTCGTGTTGACGGCTTCGATGCTTTGGACGACTGGTTTCGTTGTATCAACCGTCGTCTTCTTGACTGTCAATTCAGCCGGGTTAGGATTGATGACATTGCCGTTGTAATCGACAGCACCGAAGATTTTCAATGTCAGGTCTTTATTCACCGGCACAGATGAAGAGGCGAGATTGATCGTCATTTCATCGTCGCCAGCCGTGAACTTCGGAGAAACCGAAATTTCGGTTGTTCCGTCGTACAATTTTACTGTTCCTACGCTGGCAAGAGGTTCAGAGAACTTCACTTTCAGCGTCAAGCCGTTGTCGGCGTAAGAGGATGACAGAACGCTCGGCCGTACCGAATCCGTTGTGTCAATGGTCGTCGTGTAGGACGGAACATCTTTTCCATCCAACGTTTTGACGTTTTTAATATCAACTACATAACGTTTGGTGAAAAATTGACTGCCATCAGCCACTAACTTCAACGTTTTCTTATCATCGCTTAACCACGCTTTCACAGTGGAAACCGATCCTTGACCATCAATCGCTGTGAGTGTGATAGCAGTCGCTTTCACGACGTCATCGGATGTATCGCTTGTGCCTCTGTTGTCAATGACTGTTGCAGCGTCGATCGCTTTGTTAAATTTGATTTCAATCGTTTTAGCGTTCACAGCCGTTACACTTTCCACTTTTGGAGGCAACGCCGCTTCATACGCCGCATTGGCGTCTTGGGCCGCTTTTTGCAGTTCGGCTTTGAACGCATCGGTTACTTTCGATACGTATTGGTTGACTTGGTCAAGAGCGGCTTTGGCTTTGTCCAAGTTGCCGGCTTTGACGGCGTCTTGCGCTTCACGGGCTTTCATCGAAACCGTGATGTCGTAAACTAAGCTGTCGCGCAGTTCTTGTGCTTCGGCTTTGAATTGCGAGCGAAGCAGTTCGCGCGTCGATTGACCGTAGACGCGGTCAAGGATCACCGTGCGCGTTTTGAGCTCATAGGAGATTTTGTGGTAGAGCTCTTCTGCTTTTTGCAGGTCTTTCGCTTTGATCGCACCATCTAAATCTTGGCGCATTTTGTCGAGCTTGACGGCATAGTTGTAAGCGTCAATGTACGTAGCGACACGCGCTTCGCCCGATTTCGGGTTGGCTTTGAATACATACGTTTCGTATGTAGCTTGCAAGTCAGCCAAATACGCGTCTTTTTTCGCGCCGCCGGCTTTGTTGACGACAGCGACAGCGTCCGCATACGCTTGCTTCGCTTTGTTGTAAGCGGCATAAACGTCGCTGATGTTCGGGAGTTTACCCGTTTCCGTTACCGTGTGGCTGTACGTATAGTACGCTTGCTTCATTTGCGCTTTCGCTTGGCTCACGACCGTCGCAACGTCCGTTGCTGCTTGGGAAGCATGCGGGTTGGCTGCGACGAAAGCGCTCGCTGCAACAGCACTGGCTGTAGCGAGTTTGACTGCTTTCTTTTTGTCCATAAAGCCTAAAATCCCCCTTCGTTTTTATAAAACTCCAGACAATGACTACTAAACGTGGCAGTTTAGTAGATTCATTGTCCAAAAGGTGCTAACATCAACCAATATCATCCTTGATGGCTAGATGCTGGGCTGATTAGAAAACCTAGCATCCATTGCTAGCACTTGAGCAGAATTCCTCAATGCTCCACGTCTCCTATAATAATACATTTTTCTTCTAAATTCTAGCCCTAAATACAAATTTTTTAGAGAATATGCCATTGGAATTATTGCCATCGATGGCGACATTGATATGAATATGCTGGCAATGGAAATTTAGAACGATATTTTTGCTGTTTGATGGTTTTGGTTGGCAAACATTTTGTACAAAAACATCAATCGTTTTTCTTCACCGTGACGTCCATCGGTTGGCCCAGCGTCATTTTGACGACGTCATAGCGGTCATTCAAGTACAGATCGAGAAAGCGGAACTGTCCTGAAAATTGTTCCGGGCTGTTGGTGATGAAAAATTGCAGCTGCATGGCGTAATCCCCGCTGTTGGCAAGCTGTTCGGCAATTTTTTCGATCTCTTCCTTCGGCACGTTGTATGCTTTTAAGTAGGAGATCGAGTCGGCAATCGCTTCGACGTTGTCGTTGAAGAAAATGGAGAGCGTCACCGTCGCACCGTCGATTCGCCCTTCAACGGGCAAGGACATATGTTGGCCGTATAAGTACCAGCCGAACAGGCGGCTGCCTTTTTTCTGCTCAATAACGAACGGAACGGATTCATTCCCTGCCTGAAGAATGTACTGCCCTTTCAATGAGCGGGCAACAAGAGAGAGAAGCTCATCTTTGGTGAACGGCACGTATTGGATGCCGTCCCCTTGTTTGGCATACAGCCCCCCTCCCAGGCTGTAATAGACGGCGCCGCCTGCCCGCTTTTGGCTGTAGACGCGATACTCGCGCCCTTGTTTCGCCGTCATGGCGGACTGCCATGCCATGCCGTTCAAGCGATATAGGGGCGTGTCGCGCAAAATGACGACTTTGCCGATCATGCCTTGTTTCCATTGAACGTGCCCCCATTGGACGGCGGCGTCAACCGTTTGCCCATTTCCCCCGAGGGCGACGGCGGCGGCGAGGCAGATGGCGGCTGCCATTTGGGATGCATGTTTCATCTTCGTTTTCCTCCTCATTTTGGTCATCGTTGTCGTGCCAGTATGCTAAAACAACCGCTTCGCCCCCAAGTACCGCTGTTTCCAATACGATTGGTCGAGGCGGCTGATCGTGACGCCGGTCGAGGCGCCGCTATGGATAAACTGACCGTTTCCGATATAGATGCCGGCGTGCGATGGGCCGTTGGTTGTCGTGGCGAAAAAGACGATGTCGCCGACTTCCGGGGCGGAAACCGATGCGCCTGCATTCCACATCAAAGCGACGGTGCGCGGCAAGGTGACGCCTTGTTGCTGGAAAAGGTAGAAAATGAAGCCGCTGCAGTCAAATCCCTCTTCCGGCGTATCGCCGCCCCAAACGTATGGGGCACCGAGCAACTCAGCTGCATCGGCGACGAGTTCGATGACGTCCAGTTTCGCCGCGGGGGCTTGTCCGATCAGACGCTCGTATGTTTCGCTGTCAACGACGCCGGTCGCGGGGAGTTTGGCCGCTTGTTGGAAACGGCGGACGGCGTCGGCGGTGGCGGCGCCGTAGTATCCCGTAGCCTCGGAATGGAGAAAGTAGCCGAGCTCTTTCAGCTTCGTCTGGATGCGCTTGACGTCTTCACCGAGCGCGCCAATCGAGAGGCGAATCACCGAGCGTTCGCGCTCGATCGGTGCAGGCGGGGTTGTTTTCGCTTTCACCGCGCGCTCGAGGAGGGCGGCGGTTTGATTGTCCACGACCCCCGTTACGGGCAGTCCATTGTCACGTTGAAAGCGGCGGACAGCATCGGCCGTCAGCACCCCGTAGTAGTCCGTGATATTCGAATGAGTAAAGTACCCGAGCTGCTGGAGCTGTTGCTGAAGCTTGCGGACGATGTCGCCGCGGTCACCGATCGTCAGCACGTCAGATGACGCGGCCGGCTGACTTGTTGCTTTTTGCTTCAATCGCTCAAGCGTCGCCCGATCCGCCCGCCCGGTGGCGGGAAGCCCGTTCGCCCGCTGAAACCGCTTCACGGCATCGGCTGTCACTGCGCCATAGTAGCCGGTGATTTGCGGGTAATGAAAATAGCCGAGCCGCTTCAGCCAGCACTGCAAATCACTGACGGCCGCCCCGCGGGAACCGAGAGCGAGCATATCATTTGAGGCAGGCGCGCTTTTGAGCTTCGTGTAGGTGGCGTCATCGACGATGCCGGTGACCGGCAAGTTCATCGCCCGTTGGAACGCTTTGACCGCTTCTTCGGTAATGGAGCCAAAGTAGCCCGTCGTTCGCGGATATGTGAAAAAGCCTTTTTCTTTCAAGCGCTGCTGGAGCTGTTTGATTTCAGGGGAACTCATGCCTTTTTTCCATTCCACCGCCTGGCTGTCATCCGGTGCAAGAAAGAAAGCTGAAGCCATGGCGGCGGCGAAGATGACATGGCTCGGTTTCACGGATGCGCCCTCTCCCTTCGCCGTCTGTTTCGTTTTTCATTGAAGGGCTCATGCGGGATGGTCCTTCAGACCGGTTGACGTCCCGGAGCCAAAATCGTAATGTTTTATATTTTCAGTATAACGGATGAAAACCATGAAAGGAAACGATTTTTTTGATTGGAAGAAGGAAGAAGTTTATGCACCGGAACGGGGCGCGCTTCGCTTCGGCGGCGACGGATGCGCGAACCAGTACGATACGCGTCGATCGTCGACAAGGTAAATCGATTGCAGCACTTCATAAATGAGCTGTTTTTCCATCGCCAGCCATTCATCCGCGCGGATCGGGACGTATTTTTGCCTCAGTTCATTCCACTCATAAAGGGCGACGGTAAACTTTTTTTGGCGAAGATCGAGCTTGACAATAAACATGTAAAGTTGGCTCGTGCATTTAAATACAAAATAGAGTTGAGCTTCCTTGGAGCAGGTGATCGTGCGGAACAGCGCCTCCCCCTCCGATGCAAAACGCATCCGCTCCCCTTCGTTTTTCAGCGAGCGCAATGAATCGGTGAAACTGGCCGGAGCGATCGTTTTCAGCTGCACGGAAAACGGATTTTTCATTTCCTTAATATAAATATGGTACATGGTTTGGGCGTGTTTCTTCTCGTTTCGTTCACAAATGACAAAATCGGCAAGATAGATGTTCACCTTGACCCCCTCTTTTCAGTTCATCTTTACCATTTTTTAACTGATTGTACTATGTCTTTCCTGGACAAAAAAGAGGCCGAACGACAGAATCGTTGATAAATTCGTTCTGATTTGGAAACAAAAAGAGGAATGGGCTAAAAAGGAACAACCATTGACTCCATGCTTTTCTATCTTTAAAGAGTAATGATGAAAAGCGTGGTGACAAACGATGACAAACCTCGGAGAGACGCTCAAACAACTGCGGAAACAACGGCGCTGGACGCAGGAAGAGCTGGCCGAGCAGTTGAACGTATCGCGTTCACAAATCAGCAAATGGGAAAACGGCAGCTTGCTTCCGGATGTGCAGTCGCTTGAGAAGCTGTGCCAGCTGTTTGATGTGAGCGCCGATTTTTTGCTTGGCGGCGAAACGCGCCAACGAGAGCTATTGCGCGAAGTGACGGACATGTACGGAACGGCGGACGTACACGAAACAGCGCTCGCGGCGTTGGATTACTTGCTTCAGAACCGGGAGATGAGCGAAGTCGTGTACGCGCTTGCGAAGCTGCCGGATAAAAAGCGGAAACATGTCGAAACGATGATCATAACGATCGTGAAAGAGTGCTCCGAGCTCATTTAGCTCTCCATACTAAAAAAAGCGCTAACCGCGACGTGCTAGCGCCATCTGTTGGGGGAGTGTTTGGGGACACGTTCTTTCTCTTGGGGATTCGCTTTGAAAGGCATGCATGAGGAAACGACTATACGTGCTCTGGCCATTCGGGTTTCTTTCCAGAGTGAAGAAATTGGACGGACTCCGCGACGACTTCGGTGACATAGACGCGTTGACCGTCTTTTTTTTCGTAGCGGCGCGTTTGGATCCTCCCCATCACCGCTACCATCGATCCTTTTCGGCAATAATTGGCGGTATGTTCCGCCGTTTTCCGCCATAAAACGCATGGAACGAAATCGGCGTCAATCCCCCCTTCCGCGTTGCGGAAATTTCTCGCCACCGCCAGCGTGACAGTCGCGACGGCAGCCCCTTCGGCCGTGTAGCGAAGCTCGGGATCTTTCGTCAACCGGCCGACCAACACGACTTGGTTGATCATGTGTCGGCGCATCCCCCCTTTCCTCCACCGCACCTTTATGATAACGAATCTCGTTTCGGGTCGTAAAATCGCGACTTTTGCATTTTTTTGCGCACTCTTATGGATACAATCCAACGAAAAGGTGAAATCTTCGTCGACAATGGCGGGGCAAAATGGCGTTTTTGCCCTCTGACGGAAAAAATACAGACCATTTTTCTTCCCTCGTCCGCCTGTGCTATAATTTTGGATAAGACCACGGTAATGAGGTGGACGAGATGAAAACGTTCAAGCTTGTCGGGCTCTCGGTCATCGACGACGACATGCACCGCCAAGACATCCCGTTTATTGACGGGTTGATCATCAACAAAGAAGACGGACAAAACCGCTGGCTCGTCGAGGCGTATTTGGATGACGACTATGAGCCAATGTTTGTGAGCTTGCAGCAGCGTTCGGAGTTTCAACTGCAAGTGACGATCACCCACACGAGCAACGATCCGGCCAACATGCTCGTCGCCGTCCGTTCGATCACGAAAATGAACGGCCATATTAGCGTCTTGATGGAAGGGCTGATGATCCCGCGGCGCACCCATTTGGCGGAAGTCGTGCTGGCCGGCCTTGTCAAGAAAGGGCTGCAAGGCGAGGCTTTGCTTCAAGAGTTTCGCCAGCAAATGCATGAACGAATCGACGCCAAGGCACCTCATGAACGGAAAAGATAAAAGGCTGGAGAGCGCACTTTCCAGCCTTTTGGTTTGCCTTCAGGCAAGTGGATCATCCTCCTGAAAACTCGAGGGCATCAACCCGTACCGGGCGAGCCGTGACGATGCAGCGTTTTGGAGCTCGGCCGATCAGGCGAAACGGGTAGCACGTCGTCACCGTCAGCGTCGGACGCGCTTTCTCAACCAAAACGGTTCGGTCGTCATCATCGACGATGCGGATGTTGACGATGCGGTAATGGATGGCAGCGCGATCCGTCCGGATGATCAGCGCATCGCCGATCTCAAGCTCGCCGAAACGGCGAAACACCGTATCGCGGTGCCCGGACAACACGACATGCCCTTTTTGCCCTGGCCAATCGCTCGCTGGATAATGGCCGACGCCTCGGCGCAATTCTTGTTCTCGAACGCCTTCATACACCGGAATCGCCACTCCGAGCTTCGGAATGGCAAGTTCGCCAAGGTAGACGCCAAGCGGGGCGTCTTGTTGCCCCGAACGTTCCGCTGGAAAGCTTGTTGTCGGCGATGGGGAGGGCACAGGGGTGTCTCGCTTGACCGCCATCCGACCGACGGTGTACCAATAGCCATTCCAGCCGGCCGTCGCCCCCCCGATGACGATCGCCGCCAGCGCCGCCCACTGGGCGACCCGGCGCCCCCACAACAACCGGGCAGGCTTGCACTCCACTTTCCTTCACCCTTTCAGCCGCCCAACCCGCCGGTAAAGAAGGAAACCGGCGAAAGCAAGCAACAGGCCGGCCAATGTATAGGTCAAATACGGCGACGCCGTCTCCGGCAATCTGTCCCCATACATCTTTCCTTTCATCTCTACAGCGAGCAGCCCGGCGTCAATGCCTTTCTCCCCCGCTCGGACGATGTAGCCCGATGTCAACAGTTCCCGCGTTAGGGCGATATCGGCGACCTCTTCGCCTTGGCGGTTGTACAATCGAACGTGGATCGGCTCCGCTCCGGCCGCCTTGATGCTCGGCACGTCCGCCTCAAGCTCAAGCAAGCGAAGCCCCTCTTCCCATATCGCCCGCAGTTTGCGGCGCTCTGTTTCCGTCCACAGCCCTTCCGTCTCCACAAACGGGCGTAGCCGCTCACGAAGCGCCAAAAGACGCTCAGTTAACTGCGGGGTGTCAAGGGAAGCAATATGGCGGGTGAGCGCGCGCACTTCTTGTTCCGTCATCCCGAGCGCCCCAAGCAAATCGTTGATTTGCTGCATGGCGGCGTTGTGCTGCGAGTAAAAACGGATGGCCCGATCCAAATCTTCGACAAACGTGTAATCTTGCACCGTTTCGCCAAACTGGCCAAGCAGCGCCTCGAGCTCCTCGACCGTCAGTCCGTGCCGGCGCAACAAGGCGTGAAGCCGCTCATCGGTGATGGGCGTGCCAAGCCAGTGTTTCAGTTCATCCATCGTGCGAAAATCGGCCGCTGTCAAGCCGTATCGATGCAAATAAGCCAACAGGTCGCTCACCGTCCAGCCGACATCCTCGGCGTACTGCTCAAGCTCGCTTCGACTAATGGCCGCCGCCCCAGCCGGAAACGAAGCGAAAACAACGACAAGCACAGCCATTCCTAGCCATTGCCGCATGCGTTCTTCCTCCCTTCCGCTTTCTTTGACATACATTGGTAGTATTTTCCGAACATACCTCTCTTATGTACGCCAACCAGCGAAAAAAGAAGAAAGCTCGGCTGAGAGCGCTTGAACGCTCTCCCACCTACAAGGTTGGTGAAAAACCGCTGTTTGCCTTGATCGATGATTGAAAGCGTGAACATAGAGGCTGATGCAACAAGTTTTTTCTACTTGAGAAACGATTCCGAGAAGCGGTTGCGCGAGTAAATCACCAGCCTCCTACGCAAACGCTTAGAAGGCTGGTGAAAAACAGCGATCGCTCCTAGCTGACGTCGGATAACGTGAAACGAGGAGCCGATGCCGCAAGGTTTCTCGATCTGAGAAACAAGGCGGTGAAGCAACATGTCCTTTAATCACCGGTCTTTTTAGAGATGGGAGAAGCTCGCGAACAGCCAGGCCATCCCCATCTGTCCCCGCAATTGGACTGTTCCAACGAAGTTGAACACCAGAAAGCTGTACGTGCCGATGTACGTAATCCCTGCAATTGGGCTGTTCCAACGAAGTCCTTCTTTCAAGACATTTTGAGCGGCGTTGGAGAACATCCATGATGGAAGACGTTGACTCATTCTCACTCCACTGATCACGTAAAGAGAGAGATTCTCGCCCCATAAGAATAGGCGCCCGAGTTTCGGACGCCTGTTTCGCATTAGGACAGGTGGCCTACCGCTGCCTGTTGGAAGTAGGCGTTGTACAAGGCGCGCACCGCCTCGTTGACGACTTCTTCTTTGACGCCAAACATCATGCTCACTTCGGACGAACCTTGGTTGATCATCTCCAAGTTGATGTTGGCGTTGGCAAGCGCAGCAGTCGCTTTCGCCGCCATCCCGATCGTTTTTTCCATCCCTTCGCCGACGACCATAATGAGCGCCAAGCCGTACTCAATGGTCACCTCATCGACGGCAAGCTCTTCACGGATGCGGGCGAGAATGCGCTCATCTTTTCCATCCGCAAGCTGATCCGCCCGCAAAATGATGGACATGTTGTCGATGCCGGACGGCGTATGCTCGTAGGAGATGCCTTCGTCTTCTAAAATTTGCAGCACACGCCGGCCAAAGCCAATCTCACGGTTCATTAAGTATTTGCTGATGTTGATGCTGCAAAAGCCGGTGTCGCTTGCAATGCCGGCGACTGGTTCGTCGATATGATTGCGCTTGGCGACGATCCACGTTCCTGGGGCGGCCGGGTTGTTTGTGTTTTTTACGCAAACGGGGATGCCGGCGCGATAGACCGGCTCGAGCGCCTCGTCATGAAAGACGGAAAATCCGGAATACGACAGCTCACGCATCTCGCGGTACGTGATTTCTTTCAACTTGCGGGCATCAGCGACGATCGACGGGTTGACGCAATAAATCGAGTCGACGTCGGTAAAGTTTTCGTACACGTCCGCTTTGACGCCCGCGGCGACGATCGAGCCCGTGATATCTGACCCGCCGCGCGGGAACGTGACGATATGGCCCGACCGAGAATAGCCGAAAAATCCCGGGATGACCAAAACGCCCCGCCGTTCGCGCAGCTGTTTCAGTTTGTCATACGACTCCGACAGCACTTGGGCGTTGCCCGGCTCATCGGTAACGATAATGCCGGCTTCAAGCGGGCTGACGTAGCTCGCCTCAAGCCCACGATCGTGCAGATAGAAGGCCATGAGTCTTGCGTTATGGTCTTCGCCGCTCGCTTTAATGGCGTCAAACAACCGTGGCGGCTCGCTTCGATAGGCGCTGATTTTCGACTGCAAGTCATCGACCAGCTCAGCCAAAAAGCCGTCGGCTTCCAGCCCCAGCTCATTGGCAATGTCAGCATACCGTTTCACAATCGCTTCCATCGTTTTCTCATGCGGCTCGCCAGCCACCACTTGTTCGGCCAGCTGGATGAGCATATCCGTTACTTTCACATCGTCTTTGTACCGTTTTCCTGGCGCCGACACAACGACGATGCGGCGTTCGATATCCGAGCTGATGATATCGGCCACTTTGCGGAATTGTGCGGCGCTCGCCACCGAACTTCCACCGAATTTGGCTACTTTCATCGTTCATGACCCTTTCTGTCGAAAGTCTCTATAATTGTTTATCATATCACATTTTTCCGCCCATGGAACTATTCATTTTTTAGAAATTTCCGCGAACGCCCAAAACCCCGCCATCGCCGGCCATGATTCCCAATCAAACAGATGAGACGATGTCGGAAAAACGGCGATGCAACAGACTCCCTCCGCCTTGACAAACGGACGATGGTTCAGCACACCGCTGTTTTTTCATTGGCCTTCCTTCATGTTTTCCGAAAACGGCCGCCTCACGTTTGCGCCACATTGCCGCGTCGGACGTTGGCGATCCCTTCTTTGCAGACGCCGTACGGCAGCCACGAGCAGCCGCGGCATAACTCATCCAAATCATCCGGCTTGACCCGTTCCGCCGTCCGCTGAATCAGTTCGGACTTCCAATACACACTGCCCGGCTCTAAGCCTAAGTGGCGAATGACATTGCCATCGAGCGAACGGACGTGGGCATCAGAATCAGGACCGGCTTCGCATGTCGTTTCCCCATGGTGTGGACAGACGAGGCACGCCTCATCGAGCGCCGCGACGACTTCAATCGGAAAATCGTCGTTTTCATCACGAATGCGGGCGACGATCTCCCACATTTTCTCGACAAACGACGGGCTGTAGCCCATGCCGCGAAATCCATGCACACAAAGCAAATGATGGCCGCGCAAACGCAACGGTTTCATCTTCTCTCCCCTTTCTCCCTCATACAACTCTATGCCGACCGGCCGCCATGATGTTGAATCACTTTTGTTTCCATCATACGCCAAGCTTCTCTCCTCAGCAATGGAAAGATCCGCCGGCTTGAACGCTCTCCCGCCTACGCGTACGCTTAGAGGGGGGAGAGTCTTGGGAACCACCGCCCCACGGCAGGCTGTTCACCAAGCCAGCCCCGTGCGTCCCACGGTTGGGCTGCTTTACTTTCCAAAACAGCAAATGAAGCCCTTCATTCAGGATATGCCGGGCAACGTGATGGTCCCGGTCATGTTCGGCTCCGCAGTTCGGACACACCCACTGACGGATCAGGGGACAACATGCTTGACGGTCATAGCAGCCCTGCTTCATCTATTTATTATGCGAGATGGCATGTTACAATAAAAAAAAGCGAACAACCTTCATCTCCGGAAAGGACGGGATGGCCATGACAAAGGAAGAAATCGCTCACTCGCTTTCCGTCCTGCTTTATGAACTGACGAAATCGTGGCGGAAAGAAAAAGTTCATTCAGATGTGCTTGAAATCATTATGAAGCTGCGCATTCAAACCGATGGCGGCGAACAATACGAGGCCGATCTGCTCAGCAACATCGCATTTGCGAGCGAATCGGCCCATGCGCTCAAGCAAATTTGGGGCTATATGCTGCGCGAGCAAACCTTTCTATCGCCACAGACGATCGAGGCGATGCTCGCTGACGCCCAGCGCAAGATCCAGCGCCGGCTGTCAGAGATGACTGCCCGCTATGAGCGTCCGTTTTTGTCCATCGATGACCCGCTCGAGCGGAAACGCCAGCTTGAGCGCTCCTACAGTGCGCTTCTTTTGTTCAACCGGATCGCCACCGACTTTTTGCTTGAGTTCGTCCGCGAAGAAAACGAAACGGCAGCGAGCGCCTTTTTCACCGCCGATCCAAATGAGGCGCTCGAAGTGTTCCATCATCTTTGCAGCGTCTACGCCAGCCGTTTGCTTGAAGGGCTTGAAGTCGATTAACCGGGCCGCGCCAGAGGATTGGCGAAAGCCAGCCCTTTCCTCAAACACCGGCGGATTCTTAGGCGGCGGGAAGCGCGGCATGGATCGGACCATTTTCAAAGAATGGCTCTGTTTCATCGCCAAGCAAACGGATGGTGAAACGGGGCAATTCATTTCCCGAAACATCGTCCGCCTCCCGCGCCGCAACAACGATCGAATGAAGGCCGTGGAAAAAGGGGGCTTGCTGCTTTGGCTCCCCAACGGATCGTCACGGAACAAGTCCCTTTCTGGGGGAAACTCAGGCCATGAACGATGAAACCGCATCGCCGTCCATGATGCCGCCCTCCACACTCCCGGCTAGGCGACATCTTTCCTGTTTGACAATATTGTCCAGCCATGCTAATCTAATCATCGGAAGGAATTTTTTAAATATTCCTACCATTGAAAGCGTGTACAAAAACAAAGGAGGAGTCGGGGGATGATCTACGCACAACCAGGCCAGCCAGGCGCGCTTGTCACATTTAAGAAGCGCTACGAAAACTTTATTGGCGGCAAATGGGTGCCGCCGGTTGACGGCGAGTATTTTGAAAACATTACGCCGATCACCGGGCAGCCGTATTGCGAAGTGCCGCGTTCAAAAGCGGCGGACATCGAGCTGGCGCTTGACGCCGCCCATGCGGCAAAAGACGCATGGGGACGCACGTCTCCAGCAAAGCGCGCCCGTTTGCTGAACCAAATCGCCGATCGGATGGAAGAAAACTTGGAAATGCTCGCGGTCGCGGAAACGTGGGAAAACGGCAAGCCAATCCGCGAGACGCTCGCGGCTGACATTCCGCTCGCCATCGACCATTTCCGCTATTTCGCCAGCTGCATTCGCGCACAAGAAGGCACGATTTCGGAAATCGATCACGACACGGTCGCCTATCATTTCAAAGAACCGCTCGGCGTCGTCGGACAAATCATCCCGTGGAACTTCCCGATTTTAATGGCGGCCTGGAAACTCGCTCCAGCGCTGGCTGCAGGCAACTGCGTCGTGTTGAAACCGGCGGAGCAAACGCCGACGTCGATCCTCGTTCTCATCGAACTCATCCAAGATTTGCTTCCACCTGGAGTCGTCAACGTTGTGAACGGCTTTGGCTTAGAAGCCGGCAAGCCGCTCGCCTCGAATCCGCGCGTGGCGAAAGTGGCGTTCACCGGCGAAACGACGACCGGACGGCTCATCATGCAGTACGCCTCGCAAAACATCGTGCCGGTCACGCTTGAACTTGGCGGCAAATCCCCGAACATTTTCTTCGCTGATGTGATGGACAAAGATGACGAGTTTCTCGATAAAGCGCTCGAAGGGTTTACGATGTTCGCCCTCAACCAAGGCGAAGTGTGCACATGCCCGTCGCGCGCCCTCATCCACGAGTCCATTTACGATGCCTTTATGGAACGAGCGCTTGAGCGCGTCAAACAAATCAAGCAAGGCAATCCGCTTGATACGGAAACGATGATCGGCGCGCAAGCCTCCTCTGAACAGCTTGAGAAAATTTTGTCGTACATCGACATCGGCAAACAAGAAGGCGCTGAACTTTTGATCGGCGGCGAACGGAACATGCTGGAAGGGGAACTCGCCGGCGGATATTATGTCAAGCCGACGATTTTCAAAGGACATAACAAAATGCGCATTTTCCAAGAAGAAATTTTCGGGCCGGTGTTGGCCGTCACGACGTTCAAAGACAACGATGAAGCGCTCGCCATCGCCAATGAGACGCTGTATGGCCTCGGCGCCGGCGTCTGGACGCGCGACATCAACACGGCGTACCGGTTCGGCCGCGGCATTCAAGCCGGCCGCGTTTGGACGAACTGCTACCACGTCTACCCGGCTCACGCGGCGTTCGGCGGCTACAAAATGTCCGGCATCGGCCGCGAAACGCACAAAATGATGCTCGACCATTATCAACAAACGAAAAACTTGCTCGTCAGCTATTCACCGAAAAAGCTCGGCTTGTTCTAATATTCATCCAGCCGCTCTCCTTCGCCTCTTCGGTTTGGAGGCGAGACGGCCACCTGTTTTGACGAGGTGTCCCGCTCTTCGGGACACCCTCTTTTGCCCTTGACAACATCGTCGTTCGACAAACGGCTAGCACGATCTATATAGACTCCCTTGACGGAAAAATTCGTCACCAACGGGAGGATGAAAATCCCCCTCTATAATTTTGCACATTTTCGAATTCGGGTATTTTCGAGATAGATGCCATTGGAAGTTTTCCCATTTGCAGCTTTTACCGAGGATGGGATCGACTGTCGGGCGACCGAACCACACCGCTTCCAGGCCCATCGATGGGGCTGTGAAGCAGGCAGTGGTTCAGTCTTCCGTCACGCCTTGGCGTGACGGAGGCAAGCCACAGGCTTGCTTTGACAGTCGAAAATGGTCCAATCGCTTTTCCGTCAAGGATCTGTTCAACGTCTTCGTTGCATCTATATAGCCCCAAAATGACCAGACATGCAAAGGAGGGAAACTGATGGCCGAGGAACCGAAAGTCACCGCCACGGAAGCCGCACTGGCATTAATCGAAAAGCTGAAGGCGAAATACGGCCCACTTATGTTCCATCAATCCGGCGGCTGTTGCGATGGGAGCTCGCCGATGTGCTATCCGCTCGGCGAGTTGATCGTCGGCGATTCCGACGTATTGCTTGGCGAAATCGGCGGCTGCCCGTTTTACATCGCCAAAGCGCAATACGAATATTGGAAGCATACACAACTGATTATCGATGTTGTTCCCGGGCGCGGCGGCATGTTTTCGCTTGAAGGCCCGGAAGGTGTTCGCTTTCTCACCCGCTCGCGCGTCTTCGGCCAAAGCGCGGATGCAGGCGCGCCGTAGCCGCCCATTGCGGGACGCTGCTGTGAACCCGCCATGTGCGATGCATGAATCGCTTGGCCAATGAAAAGCACGGAGCCCGCCCGCTCCCACTCGCCCCCGTTCCCAGATGCTTTATCCCCTTCGGAGCGGTTTGTTCGTCGCAGCAAAAAAATGGCGGTCCGCCACCTGACCAAACGAGGCGCGGTCCGCCATTTCCTTTTCTTTACTCAGTCTCTTTTGCCTGCTTCATCGCCTCTGCCCGATCAGACAAGACAATCCGTTTCAAGCCGAACACTAACAGCAAGCCGACCGCGATAAACGCGAGCCCGAACCAAAAGACGGATTGCAGGGAATCGACAAGCGATTGCTTCAGCACCGGCACGAACATGTCGCGCAGCGGCGCTGGAATCTTGGCCATCGCTTCCGGACTGAGCAGAACGGAATACAGCCCTTGCGGATCATCATGGATCATGCCGGCAAAGCGGTCGACAAGCCCTTTCGCTTGCGCCGGCAGCGCTTCGAGCTTTGGCATGAGCCGCTCATCGAGCAAGGAGCTCGAACGATGGTTCATGATGGCACCCAGCACGGTCATCCCAAACGTTCCGCCAATGGAACGGAAAAACTGGCTCGAAGAGGTGACAACGCCAAGTTCCGATTTCGGGAAGCTTTCTTGCAAAGCAAGCGTCAAAATCGGCATGACCAAGCCGGTGCCAAGCCCAATAATCATCATATACAGCGTCGCTGTCCATTTCGACGTGTCAACCCCCATCGTGCCAAGCAGTCCAAACGCGGCGGCCATCACGGCCATGCCTATGATCAACTGCGGTTTGACGCCAATCCGATAGACGAGCCGACCGCCGATGACACTGCTGATGATCATCGTGATCATCATCGGCGTCATAATCGTCCCGGATTGGGTGGCGCTCACACCGACAATGCCTTGCATAAAAAACGGCACAAACATAATCGCGCCAAACATGCCGACGCTCATAAAAAAGCCGATGCCATTGAGGAGCGTAAATGTCCGATTGCGGAACAACCAGAGCGGAATGATCGGCTCCTCCGCCCGCTTTTCCGCCCAAACAAACAAAGCGAAAAAGACAACGGCTGCCGCAAACAGCGAGAGGATTTGCCACGACCCCCATGGATATCGGTCGCCGCCAAACGTCAACCCCAACAGCAGGCTGACGACGCCCGCCGTCAAGGTCGCCATCCCAGCGATGTCGAATTTGACCGGCCCTTCCGCTTTATATTTGCTTAATCCCATCGCAATCAGCACCGTGGCGACAATGCCGACCGGCAAGTTGATGTAAAACACCCAGCGCCAGTTCAAATGGTCGACGATAAAGCCGCCGATTTGCGGGCCCAGCACCGAAGCGAGGCCGTACAGGCCGCCGAACACCCCTTGCCATTTGGCCCGCTCCTTGCCGGTGAACACGTCACCGATGACAATCATCGCCATCGGCATCATAATGCCACCGCCCAACCCTTGAATACCACGGTAAATGATCAGTTGGGTCATATCGTTCGCCATGCCGCAAAGCGCCGAACCGGCCATAAAAATGACCAACCCGCTCACATACACAAGCCGACGGCCCAATAAGTCAGCAAGCTTGCCGGCGATCGGTACGACCGTCGTCGACGTGAGCATGTACGCTGTCGTCAGCCACGTCATAATCCCCAGTCCGTGCAGCTCCCCGACGATGCGCGGCATGGCTGTTCCGACAATCGTCCCGTCCAACGCCGCAAACAGCATGGCAATGATCAGCCCGGTAATGAGCAACGGGCGATGACGAATGGTGCTCGCTGGCACTGTTAACGCTTTTTCCATGGTTCTCTCTCCCATTCATTGAGTCGTTGATACGCTTCAATCTCTTGGCTAAGCGCGTCCAAGGCCGCTGCAAGCGGAGGCGCCTGCTGCTGTCGCAAATACAACAGCAACGCTTCGATCATATACGCCCGCGGCGGTTCACGGCGCCCGAGCACTTCCTCCTCCAGCGCTGCTGTTGCCTCCACCACATCGTTCGCCCGCTTCGGATCGAGCCCGTTTGCGGCCTCCCGCACGGCCGCAAACGCCGAAACCAACCGCTCCCGCTGGCGCTCACGCTCGCGCTCTTCGAGTTCTATCCATGGCACGAGCGCCTCCTCGGTCAACAACGGGCGCTCGCCGGCCGCAAAGCTAGCAACAATCGCATCAATGCGGCGCACGAGAAAACGAGCCGCTGCATCCGCATCAAACGCCTCCTCGCGGAAAAAGAAGTAAAACAAATATTGCCGAATCATGCCGTTCGTCATCATGGCCACATCATACACATATGGCTTCACCACCTCGCCATATACCTCCGTTAGGCGCGTGCAATACCATAAAAACATGCGCCCATGCTGGCGGAACATATATTGCCCTACTTCGGGGTTCACTCTCGGCAATTGTTCCACCATCACCATACGCAAAAATTCCTTATACTCGCGGACATGGGAGAAATGGGCTGCCAACTGGCGGATGAACCGCTCCTTTTCCGGGCCATCCCCGCCAGCCGCCGTGAAATCGGCCACCATTTTTTCACTGTAGTGGCGAAGTACAGCGAGCAGCAATTCTTCCTTCGAAGCGAAATGATGGTAAAACGCCCCTTTGGAAATGCCCCACGCCTCAACCAAATCTTGAATCGAGGTGGCATGATACCCTTTTTCCGCAAATAGTTTCATCGCGGTTTCAATAAATCGAACACGCCGTTCATCCATGACAGCGTCTCCTTCCTTTCCCATTCCTCTCCATCCACTGCAGATAAGACGGCAACAATATGCGCGGTTTCACCAAATCAGCGCGCACGCCGCACCGCCGCAGCCATTCCATCAGCCGCTGAACATCGGCCCTTGTCCTCCCCTCCACATCCTATATGACCAAACAGTCAAAGACATTATAAACTATCGTTACAAACTTATGCAACTAAAAAACGATGTTTTTTTGACCAATAAGTCATTTATTTATTCTCGTCCATTGAACAATTAGTCATTCTGTCTTCCACAAAAAAACAGCTGTCCGCAACTTCACGCAAAAGCTGTGGACAGCCGTTTCCATTATTCGCATGACGCTGCAACCGCCAGCGCCAGGGCACCCGCAACACCGGCGTTGTCGCCAAGCCCTGGAAGAACGATGTACTCATCGATCTTCTCGAGAATCGCTTCGTGCTGAACATACCCATTGAGCAACTCCTGCACATGTCGGCGCACAAGCGGCAACACGTGCGTCTGTTTCATGACGCCCCCGCCCGTGATCACCTTTTTCGGTGATAAAATGAGGATATAGTTGGCGATGGCTTGGGCGAGATAAAACGCCTCGAGCTCCCAGACCTCCTTTCGGTCGGCCAGCTCCGCCCCCTTTTTCCCCCAACGCCGCTCAATCGCGGGGCCGGACGCCATGCCTTCCAAACAGTCGCCATGATACGGGCAGATGCCGGCAAACGCGTCATCCGGATGGCGGCGGACGAACATATGTCCCATTTCTGGATGAAGCATTCCGTGAAGCAGACGCCCTTCCACGACGGCGCCGACACCAATGCCCGTCCCGACCGTCATATACAGGCAACTGTCAAGCCCTTGCGCCGCCCCCCAGCGCTGCTCGCCAAGCGCCGCGGCGTTGACATCCGTGTCAAAACCGATCGGCACCGGGAACGCTTGTTTTAGCGTGCCGACAAAGTTGAAATTCGCCCACGCCTGTTTTGGCGTACTCGTAATGTGCCCGTACGTTGGACTGTCCGGACGCAAATCGACCGGGCCGAACGACCCGATGCCGATCGCCTCAACGTTGTGCGGACGGAAAAAGTCAATGACGTGCGCCATCGTCTCTTCCGGCGTCGTCGTCGGAAACACCGCCCGTTCATGGATGTTCCCCTGTTCATCGCCGATGGCACAGACAAATTTTGTTCCTCCGGCTTCAATGGCTCCTAGAATCATACCGATTTCCCTTTCCTTCTTGTAGTGTTGTGTTCGATTTTGACTGCAGCCAATCTCCTTTTTTCTATGTTCATTCTACCATCTTCGTGCTGAAAACCGTTTCCCCCTCTTTCATGGTCTCACTTGCCGAATGAAGGATCCCCGATGGTGCCTTTCTTTATCGTATCAACGGTTTGCCCGAATTGTAAAGGTGTGCGGTCACGAACCTGGAGGGGCCGTGATTTCGTACAAAATCCTGCGATTCCATCTGTTTCGCAATTAGAAAAGCCTAGTGAAATCAGCTTTCTTTTTTGGTGAAATGCTGCTGATTTGCTCGTGGCAGCCGTTTTGGCCCTCTAGAAGGTTGGTGATTTCATGAGAAAAGCCGCCATGATGGCGGCTTGACGGAGACGTTTTCCGTTTTTCGCCCGTTCACCCCTTCACCGAACCAGCCAACAACCCACGGACAAAATATTTGCCAAGGAAGATGTACACAAGCAAGGTCGGCAGCGCCGCCAACAGGGCTCCCGCCATTTGCACGTTCCATTGCACGATTTGGCTGCCAGATAAGTTTTGCAAGGCGACCATGATCGGCTGTTTGTCCGATGTCGTGATCGTCACGGCGAACAAAAACTCGTTCCAAATGTTTGTAAACTGCCAGATCGCCACAACGACAAATCCAGTGATGGACAAGGGGAGCATAATATAACGAAAAATGCGGACAAACCCAGCGCCGTCGATTTTCGCCGACTCAATCATTTCATCGGGGATCGCCGCGTAGAAATTCCGAAACATCAGCGTGGTGATCGGAATGCCGTAGACGACATGAACGAACACAAGTCCCGGAATCGTGTTATACAGCCCGATTTCGCGCAAAAATTGGATCAGCGGAATGAGAATGCTTTGATACGGAATGAACATTCCGAACAAAATAAGCGTAAAAAGCGTATCCGCTCCTTTAAATTTCCATTTCGAAAGCACGTAGCCGTTGAGCGCCCCCAGCAGCGCGGACAACAACGTCGCCGGCACGACGAGCAGCAGCGAATTCCAAAAGTTTGGGGCGAGTTTGTCAAACGCTGTGGCGTAGCTGCTCCAATCGATGGTCGACGGGAGCTTCCACATATCGGCCAATGTCACTTCATGAAGCGGCTTCAAGCTCGTGGTGACCATGACATACACCGGCATGAGGAAAAACACGCTCATGGCAACGGCCAGCGCATACAAAAACGACCGGGCCCATACGGATCTCGCCATCACGATCCCCCCTTGCGGCTCGAAATGAGGTACGGAACAATAAAGATGGCCACCGATAGCAGCATCACCATGGCGATCGCCGCTCCGTTCGCATAATAGTTGCCGCGGAACGTCGTTTCAAACATGTACACGCCCGGCACATCGGTGACAAAGTTCGCCCCCGGCCCGGTCATGGCGTAAATCAAATCGAAAATTTTGAGCGAAATATGAGCCATAATGATGATGACGCTGACCGTGATCGGTCGGAGGAGCGGCAAGATGATTTTCCAATACAATTGAAACTCGGTCGCCCCGTCCATCCGCGCCGCTTCCCGCACCTCATCCGGAATGGCGCGCAGGCCGGCGAGATACATCGCGACGGCAAAGCCAGTCATTTGCCAAACAGCCGCCACGACCACCGCAATGATGGCGACCGGGATGCCAAATTCAATCTTGCCCCAATGAAATCCGAACAAGATGTTTGTATCCGTATACCATTTTCCATCCAAGCCAAGTGGTTTTAAAAACAAGTTGACGCCCGTTGACGGATTGAACAGCCATTGCCATACGACCCCGGTGACGACAAAGGACAAGGCCATCGGGAAAAAGAAAATGTTGCGAAACAACGACTCGCCGCGCAGCTTTTGGTCAAGCAGAATGGCAAGGAGTTGGCCGAGCACAATGACGGCGGCGATAAACAGCACCGTAAACACAAGCGTATTGCGCAAGTCGGCTTGAAAGCGGAAATCATGAAACAAATACAAATAGTTTTTCAACCCGGCAAACGACCAATCCGGCACAAGGGAGTTCCAGTTGCTTAACGACACATACCCCGTCCAGCCGATAAACCCGTACACAAATAAGAAAATCAATACGACCGACGGCGCCAAAAACGCCGCTGCCAGCCAATGATCGGCCGTCCATTTCCGCTTTTTCCGCACCGAGGGGACAGCCGCTGTCTTCTCGGCTGGCGTGATGTTGACCGTTTCCACTACGATCCCTCCTCATGATGACGAAAAGGGGAAGAGAATGGCTCCCGTCCCCTTTTCCCGATTACTTCTTCAGTTCTGCGGCGGCCGATGCCAACGTGTCGATGAACGTCTTCACATCTTTTTGCGTCACGAAAATGTTGACGGCCTGATTCACCTTCGTGACAAACCCTTCCGGTGCTGCCGAACCGTGCGCTAAGCTCGGCGCCAGCTCCGCTGTCTTGAAGTCTTGCATCGTTTGCTTGCCGTATTCATCGTACTTGGACGGATCGGCGTCAATGCGGGCCGGGATGGAGCCTTTCAGCGGATTAAACGCATCTTGCCCTTCGACCGAACCAAGCACCGCTAAAAACTTCTTCACATCGTCCGGATTTTTCACGCCTTTCGGCAGGCCGAACGTATCGGTGATAACCATAAACTTGCCTTCCGTATTCGGCACCGGCACATAACCGAAGTCTTGATTCACTTTCAATTTCAAATCATTGACAAAGTAGCCCTTCACCCAGTCGCCCATCACGTACATGGCCGCCTTTCCTTCAGCGACGAGCTGGGCGGCGTCTTGCCAGTTGCGCGAACTATGGTCTTTGTTAATATAGCCAAGCATTTTCTTAAACGTCTCAACGGCTTGTTTCACTTGCGGATCGTTAAACGACAATTCTCCCGTCCAAAGTTTCTTGTAGTTTTCCGTTCCGAGCGTGCCAAGCAGCACATTTTCAAACAGGTGCGTCGCTGCCCACGGCTCTTTGTCGCCCAAGGCGAGCGGCGTAATGCCCTTCGCTTTCAGCTTGTCCGCCACTTGGAAAAACTCGTCGAACGTTTTGGGCGGCTGAAGCCCGTTGTCGGCAAAGATTTTCTTGTTGTACCACAGCACGTTGCCGCGGTGAATATTGACCGGCACCGAGTAAATGTTGCCGTCTTTGCTCACCATGTCAATCAACGCTTTCGGGAATTTGTCCATCCAGCCTTCTTTTTCATATAAATCGTTGAGCGGCTCCATTTTGCCGGCGGCCACCCAGCCTTCATTGAGTTCTGCCCCGCCGTGCACTTGGAACGTCGATGGCGGATCGTTTCCTTGCATGCGGCTCGCTAGAACCGCTTTGGCGTTCGTTCCCGCCCCGCCGGCCACCGCGGCGTTTTCGACTTGAATATCCGGATATTTTTCTTGGAACAGTTTGATCAGCGCTTTTAAGCCGTCTTCCTCACCGGCTCCCGTCCACCAGCTGAAAATCTCGAGTTTCTCTCCCGCTTTTTGGCTGCCTTGTTTGGCGTCATCGGACGAAGAAGAGTTCGAGCTGCAGCCGGACAGCGCCACTCCGACGCCAAGCGCCAACGCCAGCCATGCGGATGCTTTCTTTCTCATGTTCCTCCCCCTTTATTCTTTTTTGAAAACCCTTTCAGTGAAGATTGTATCATGCGCGGCTCGCCTGACCACGGCGTCGTTTCTTCACTTTTTTGCGTTTTTCTTCACTTTTTTGTTTTCCGTTCTGCTGTCGAGCAAACGAAAGCTCTCGGATACCGGTTAGCGGCCATTTCGCTTCAATGGCGCGAAAAAAGCCCGTCTCCCCATCAGGGGGCGGGCTTCGGTTCGGACGCCGGAAGAAGGGCGGGGCAGCCCGCTTCGTTTGCGGGACTTGCCCGTTTGCCTTTTGGCTCGTCGCCGCCTTCCTTGTTGTGAAGACAGCACTCCCTTTGTCAGCGCGCCTGTACTTTTTTCCGGTATTCGCTCGGCGATAAGCCGGTCTGCTTTTTAAAGACGCGGCTGAAATAGTTCGGGTCGTTGTAGCCGATCGAAAAACAAATTTCTTTTAGACTGAGGTCCGTGCGAGCGAGCGCTTCTTTCGCCCGTTCGATGCGCACGTTCGTCACGTAATCGATAAACGTGATGCCAAACTGCTCTTTGAACAGTTTGCTGAAGTAGTACGGGCTCATCCCGGCTTGTTCCGCCACTTCTTCGAGCGTGAGCGGCTCGGCATAGTGGCGGTCAATGTACTCTTTCGCCTTCCCCAGTTTGCCGTGGGCATGCTGCTGGCGCCAAACCTCGAGATCAGCGGCGATGCGGTCCAGTTCATCAAGCGCCGCTCGCTTCAATTCTGCCGCCGATCGGCAAGAAGCAAACGAAACGATCCGCCCATAGCGAATCCCGAGTTCAGCCAACAGGCGCCCCATCCATATGAACGTCTCCTCCGCCTTGCGCGCGGCGGACGGCAATGGGTAGGAGGAAGTCAGTTCATCGATATAGGTCCGACACACGAACCGCGCCTGCTCGATGTCGCCAAGACGCAATGCCTCAAACAGCTGCTGATCCCGTTCCGCCGCCCGGCCGACACGCATCGCCTCGGCGGGCGGAAACCCGACTTGCGCTTTTTGCTGTTCCGCGTAATAGCGGGCGGCCGACAGCGCCTCATAGTATGACGAACGAAGTTGATCCAAACGAGAAACCGGGGAGCCGAGTCCGATATAGAGCGCGGCGCCGTACCGGGAGGAAAACCGCCTCGTCAAATCAAGGGCAAAGGCTTGAACGGCCGACTTCCACGCCAACTCCGCATCGTCCGGACTTTGGAAAAACAAGACCGGCAGCCGCCCGCTTGCCATCCGTCCGATCAAATAACGCGCTGGCGCCCGTTCCTGGAGCTGTTCGCTCGCCCATGATTTCCATTCGTCACTTTTCGCTGGATCGGGAAACTGAAGGACGATAAACATGCCGACAGCCAGCGAAAACGGCAGCAGTTCCTTCCACCGCTCCCATTCTTCCGCTGAGACGTCTTCCGTCATGAGGACGGACAGCCATTCATTTTCCACAAATGTCTGAAGCCGGCGAATTTGCTCGTGCAATTGGCGGTTTCGTTCCTCGTGCTGCCGCTTGACGGCGATTTCTTGGCTGACCCGTTCCAACGCGGAAAGGATCTCTTCCTTCCGGCTCGGTTTCAATACATACTCCTTGACGCCAAAGCGCATCGCTTGTTTTGCATAGTCAAACAAATCAAACGCCGACACAATGATGAACTCAATATCGAGACCTTCCCGGCGAATGACCTCGATCGCTTGCAGTCCATCAAGACCGGGCATTTTGATGTCGATGAGCATCACATCTGGACAATATTGCTTGGCAATGTCAATGGCCTCGCGCCCGTTGGCGCCCTCGGCGACCACCTCGACGTCCGGAAGGTGGTCGTTGATCATTTTGCAAAGCGCTCTTCGCTCCAACGCCTCGTCATCGACGATCGCTACTTTCACCGTTCATCCCCCCTTGCCATCTTGGCAGCCATAACCGCACCGTCGTTCCTTTTCTTGGTGCAGATTCGATTTCGGCCACATCCATCACTCCGTAAAACAGCTGCAGCCGGCGAATGACATTGCGCAAGCCGATGCCGGTCGAATGGCCGCGCCCTTGCTCACGGCGCGCCGGCGGTTCTTCGCCGCGGATCAACGCATCAAGCTCCGCTTTCACCTGCTCATCCATGCCAACGCCATTGTCGCGCACTTCCACAACGACCCGCCCGTTTTCGGCGAAAACGGACACGGACAGCTCGGCTCCCTGCTCGTACGTCTCAATGCCATGGATGAACGCATTTTCAATCAGCGGCTGCAACGTGAGCGGCGGAATCGGTTGATCGAGGCAAGATGGTTCCGCCTCTAACGAAAACTTGATCCGATCAAAAAAACGCGTCTGCTGGATGAAGAAATATTCCCGGGCGATGCGCACCTCATCGGCAAGCGTCACCGTCCGCTGCAAATCGCCCAAGTTGTAGCGCAAAATGGCCGCCACCGCTTCAATCAGCCGCGACGTTTGCTGGGCGTCCTCCAAGTACGCCATTTTCGCCACCGTGTTCAGCGTATTGAATAAAAAATGCGGATTGATTTGGCTTTGCAAGCTTTTGAGTTCCAGCTCCTTCACCAGCCGGTCGAGCTCAGCCTTTTGTTTCATCTCCGCTATCAGCTGCTTTAAATTGCGGCGCATGTCATTAAACGTGATCGTCAACAGCCGCAGCTCATCGTTGGTCATCGGCTCAATATCCGGCCCGTCCAGCCGCCCGTCAGCGATGGATCGGGCAGCGCGCGAGAGAAGAATGATCGGCTTCGTTAAGTGGCCGGAAAAGAACACCGCCAGCAAGGCGCCAAGCAACAACGTCGTGACAAACAATCCCATTCCCATATAGCGGAAATAGCGGTTGCGCCGCTCCACTTCATCGTACCGCCGTTGGTAGGCCGTCAGCTCATCGTCAATCAAGTTTAACGTTTCCTCTTGCAAAAAGGACGCAATGTTCATCGTTTCATGCAAGTGAGACGAGTACAAGCCAATATTTCCAGCTTGAAAATGATAGACCGTCAGCGCCGCCTCCTCCAGCAAACTTTCAATCATATGTTCATAGTTTTCCGCCGCCATCCGGTCGGACAGCACCGGCAAGATGGCGCCGAGCTGCCGGCGGCGTTGCTGCAGCCAGCGGAACTCCCGCTCATAAGCGCGTGCATACCGTCCTTCTTTTTCCGAGACGTACGCATTGAGCTGTTCCATCATTCGGTTTGCCCGCTGCGACACCTCATTGAGCAACAACAATCGACGCATCCGTTGATCATAATCGCTCATCATCTCTTCGCTCGTCTGATACAAAAGAAACACCGCTCCGTTCAGCAAAAGCAAAAAAACGGTAAAGCAAAGCAGCATCTTCGTCCGAATGTTCATCTGAATTCCACCCCGCTGTCACCGGCGCTTTGTCGCCTGCATCGTCCTGCCGCTTCAAGCCGAACGTGGTCGAACGTCAAGGCCGGCCATCTCTCATGCTTTGGCGGCGTTCGCCAACCTTTCTCCGCTTTCAGCCTTCTCCCGACGGAGGCTTGGTAGGCACCTTCATGGCGTGTTGACCTCATAATTGCGCGCCGGGCGCAGCGGCAAGTCTTTTTTCCGAATGACTTTCGTCTCCGTATTCGTCACCGCCGGCACGTCTTTCCCGGCGACGATCTCGGCCATCATTTTGACAGCCTTGTATCCCATTTCATACGGCTCCTGCACCACGGTCGCCGCAATCGTTCCTTTTTGCAAATAGCGGATCGTCTCAGGAAGCGTATCAAAACCGATAATATACGTCTTTTGCTCCCGATGAAACTGCTCGACCACCTTGGCAACGCCAATCGCATCGAGCGCGCTCGTGCCGTAAAACGCATTCACATCCGGGTGCTTCTTCAAAATCGTATACGCCTTTTCCGCGGCTTGCACACGCGTAATGTGCGACTCTTCGATGGCAACGATGCGGATGCCTTTTTCCTGTCTCACCGCATCCTCAAATCCGCGCACTCGCAACTGTTGGTGCGCCGCCGTCAAACTGCCGGTAATAATCGCGACCGTCGCCTTACCCTTCGTATCCTCAGCTAACGCTCGTCCCGCAAGAAAACCGGCATAATAATTATCCGTTCCCACATAGGCGACACGTCGGCTCGTCGGGGCATCCGTATCGATCGTCACCACAGGAATATTTTTGTCCGTGATTTCGTTAATCACTGGGACAAATTCCGCTTCCGTCAACCCTTGGGTGATGATCCCATCGACTTTCGCTGCCGCGGCTTTTTTCAAAATGCGCAAATGCTCATCAATATTCGCCTGCCGCGGGCCGATATACTCGAGGTCAACCCCCAGTTCTTTCGCCGCCGCTTTCGCTCCTTTTTCCACGAGCCGCCAGTAATCATTATCGAGTTCCTCCGGCACAAGCACGAAATGATAGGCCTCTTTCGTTGTTTCCGGAACCCGTTCCTTCTCTGATTTCGGATACGCATACACGTTCCAAGCGCAATAGGCGGTGAAGGAAGCGCTTGCAAGCAGCGCGGCGATGCCGCCTCCGTAAAACAGCCGTTTCCACCAATGGCGCATCTTGATCCCTCCTACCGCCATTGTACACGAACGTCGGGGCGCTAGCCTAGAAGGCCCGTGAAAAACCGCTGATTCCCTTCATCAATGGGAGAATGAGTGAAAAAACAAGACCGATACAACAAGGTTTTTCTAATTGAGAAATGACATTGTAAAGCTATATACACGATGAAATCACCAGCCTCCTAGACAAACGAAAATGGATGCCGTGTCTCTCCCTTTTTCCCGCCTGCCGCGGCCCTACATCGCTCTCCTCTGCTTCTCGATGACAAGCAAAAGCGGTATCGATGCAACGAAGAAGGTCGGGATCCTTGAAGGAAAAGCGGTTAGTCCATTTTCAACTGTCGAAAGCCAATCATAGGCTTGCCCGCGTGACGGAAGACCGAACAACCACCTGCTTCACAGACCTTTCTATGGATCTGGCAGCGGCGTTGTTCGGTCGCCTGACAGTCGATAAAAGCGGCAAATGGTCAATCTTCGAATTGCATCTATATGAAATCCAAATAGGGATCAGTCTGGCCGTCATCATTCGCCATGCGGCGATGGCCATGCCCATCATCAAGTGCAGAGCGAGCAAAAAAACGCCGTTCCGAAACAGATTGGCTGCATCGGAACGGCGTCCCCTCCGATTTTTACTCTTTCAACTTTTCCACCGCCTCCACTGGCAGTCCGGTCAACTCACAAATCGTTGGCACGTCATATCCTTTCTCTAGCATCCGTTTCGCAACGTCCATCCTGCCTTTTTCGATTCCTTTTTCCATCCCTTTTTCCATTCCTTTTTCAATCCCCTTTTCCATCCCCCGTTGCTCGTACGACACGATGAGATCCATCACTTTTTTCGCTTCCTTCGTTTCCATTTCGTTCACCTCGTTTCGCAATTCGAGTTCCTCTTGTTCGGACAACCGCAAATACGTCTCAAAAAAGCCAAACAACAGCCGCTGTTTCGCTTCGTCAAGCTCCAAGCGGACGAGCATGCGCAAAAATTCTTTTTTCACAACCACTCTTTCACTTTCATTATACCCCATTTTGCTTAACAGAGCGGCGGCGACCGGGTTGTCGCGGCGAATGTACTCGCGCCATGGCAACTTGCGCAGTTCAACGGTCAGAAAACGGAAATCAACAACGGTTAGGAACGGAAACTGGATGGTGAACGAGGACGGTTCATCGCGGATGGCGTCATAGCTGAAGATGGCAATGGGCAGAATGCGGCGGCGGTATTTTTGAAACAAACGGCTGAGATAAAGGAACATGCGCTCGGGAAACGCCGGCTGCGTATAGCTTTGGTGCTCAATATGGACGATGATCAGCCCGTCTTCCCCCTTCAACTTCGTTTCCACCAATAGATCCACACGGTGCTTTTCGCCGACTGCCACATCCGTAAACACCTCTTCCGACAAAAAGGTGACGTGGCGGAAGTCGACTTGTTCATACACGTGCGGGAAAAACAGAAGCAAAAACTCTTCAAAAAACGTCGACAACAGCTCCTTGAACAGCCGGTCATGGTCGATTCGCGTTTCGGACACAGTCTCCCTCCTTGTGATATTTGAACTTCTTTTATTTTCTTCACCGCGCCTTGGGCAAAATCCTGCCGAAAAGGCTGGTGAAAAGCATTGATTTTGGTCTAAAATAAGGGGAACGTGAATGGGAAGAAAGCCCTTGTGTTGTGCGGCTTTTTCACGATGAAATGACAAAGCCGCCAACGGCGGGCGGCTTTGTCCATCGTTTTCCAAGCGGCCGTTTAGCGCCCGGCCGCTGCTTTGGTCTGTTTGAAAAACTGCGGCAAGTATTCTTTATGCGCTTCAAGCATTTCGTCCAACATTTGTTTGGCGATGGTGTCAGACGGGACAAGCGGGTTGATCGTCATGGCGACCAACGCCGTTTGGTAGTCGCCAGTGACCGCGGCCTCGGCAGCGACGCGCTCGAACGACTTGATTTGCTGGACGAGGCCGCGCACCGCAACCGGCAAGTCGCCGACAGCGATCGGCTTTGGTCCGTCTTTCGTGATGACGCAGTTGACCTCAACGGCCGATTCTGGCGGAATGCTCGCAATGGCGCCGTTGTTTCTCGTGTTGACCGGCTGAATGTCGCGCTTATCGTTGTAAATGGAGCTGATCAAGCTGCAAGCGGCGTCGCTGTAGTACGCCCCGCCCCGTTTCTCGAGCTGCGGCGGCTTGATGGCCAAGTTCGGATCTTTGTACAGCTCGAACAGCTCTTTTTCAAGCTGCTGCACAACCTCGGCG
The DNA here is from genome assembly GCF_013096845.1 of Geobacillus sp. BMUD. Taxonomy (NCBI): domain Bacteria; kingdom Bacillati; phylum Bacillota; class Bacilli; order Caryophanales; family Anoxybacillaceae; genus Geobacillus; species Geobacillus sp. BMUD. The sequence continues at coordinate 71,403 of NZ_SDLA01000005.1, read as the reverse complement.
CGCGTCCCTTTCGTTTTCGCCGCCTCGAGCTCTTCAGCCAACATTTTGTCCGTTTGGAAGTAGTAGCGGTGGTACGGGCACGGCAATACGTTTAACCCTTTCAAAAAGTCCGGCTCCCAGCCAAGGTCAACGATGTTTTTCATCGTCACACCAGAGCGGTCTGGATGGGCGACGAGATCAATCACCTTGTCGGTCACCTCGACGCCGTCGAGATAAACATGCAAGCCAAACACCATATGGTTCAGTCCGGCGAAATCGATGTGCACGCGGTCGGCATCAACGCCAAGCAGCTTGGCAACGCCCATGCGCATGCCGATCGGCACGTTGCACAAGCCGACGACTTTTTCCTGCTTCGTGTAGCGCAAGACGGCTTCCGTCACCATCCCAGCCGGGTTTGTGAAGTTGATCAGCCACGCATCGGGGCAAAGCTCTTCCATATCGCGAATGATGTCCAAAATGACCGGAATCGTCCGCAATCCCTTAAACAATCCGCCCGGCCCGTTTGTCTCCTGGCCGATCACCCCGTATTTGAGCGGGATGCGCTCGTCTTTCGCCCGCGCCTCTAGGCCGCCGACGCGAAACTGCGTCGTAACAAAGTCTGCACCTTCCAAAGCCCGGCGACGGTCGAGCGTCAAATGAATCTCGATCGGCACGCCGGCTTTTTCGACCATCCGTTTGGCCAGTGCGCCGACGATTTCGAGTTTTTCTTTGCCTTCCGGAATATCGACAAGCCACAATTCCCCGACTGGCAATTCATGATAACGCTTGATCAACCCTTCGACCAATTCCGGCGTGTAGCTCGACCCGCCGCCAATCGTCGCAATTTTCAATCGTTTATCCATATTCCTCTTCCCCTTTCGCCCTGTTGGGCATGGTATAATCAATGTAGGAATCAACCAATGGGCTTGAAAGCGCCATCCTTTCCCAGCTATCGCACGTTCCGTCCCATGAAAGCGAGGTGTCCCAATGTTCACTCCTGAACAAATCGCCCAGTTCTCCGAGCTCGACTACGCCATTTACGACTATGTGATGAAACATCCGCATGAAGTCGCGTACATGCGCATCCGCGAACTTGCCGAAGCCGTCCATGTCTCGCCGCCGACCGTGCTCCGCTTTTGCAAAAAGGTCGGATGCGAAGGGTTCAGTGAATTTAAAACGAAATGGAAGCTGTATTTGCGCGAGACAAAGCGAACCGCGATCATCAGCAGTCAAGAGGCGCTTAAGGAATTTTTCGAACGGACGCTGACCGCCGATTACGAGCGGACCATTCTGGATGCAGCAGCCGCGATCGCCCGGGCGGATCACGTCATTTTCGTCGGATCGGGCAGCTCCGGCATTTTGGCTGAATACGGCTCGCGCTACTTTTCCGCCTTTCAAAAGTTTTCCGTCTACATCAAGGACCCGTTTTTTCCGATTTACGGCCATTATTTCCACAACTGCGCCGTGATCGCCTTGTCGGTGTCTGGAGAGACGTCATATACGCTCGCCCAAGTGCACCGGTTCAAGGAAAACGGCAGCACGATCATCAGCATCACCAACCGGAAACATTGCACACTCGCGAACATCTCGGACTACAACTTGACATACTACACCACACCGGAGCGGATCGGACAGACGGATGTCACAACCCAGCTCCCGGTCATCTACTTGCTCGAACGGTTAGCGAAAGAAATGTATCGACTGCTAGGGAGAGAGACGGAAACGATCGGAAAGGACAGCAACCCAACCGTTTGAGCCCAACTCTGCTGATTGCGGCAACGCCATCGCCTTGTTGTTTGGCTCCATCTACTATTACTAAACCGCGCCTGAGGGCAAAAGTAAAGGGCATGGCGCCCTGTTGTAACAAAAGGAAAACGAAAAACAACTGTTTCTATGTTGTAACACTATGTTACAAGGACGAAAATGGGCTGTGCATACAAGGTTTAGCGGACAATGCGTTTGTTTTTTCAACTCAGCCTTGACACTGTTGTGTTGTTTGAGGCACACTTAGCGGATTTCTTCTTTGCACCACCCGCCGATCAAAAGAAAAATCCCCGCCAACAGGCAGGGATGCAGAGCGTCCGCTATGGCAAAAAAATTTTCCCCGGATTGAGAATGCCGTTTGGGTCAAACAATTGTTTCAGCCGCTTCATCCATCCTACGGCATCGCCCTTTTCCTCGCGCAAAAACGTCCGTTTGCCGATGCCGATGCCGTGCTCGCCCGTGCACGTGCCGCCGCGCGATAGGGCGTAGCGGACGATATGAGCATGCACTTGCTCGATTCGCGCCATCTCCTCGGCATCGTTCGGATCAAAAGCAAGCACGGTATGGTAGTTGCCATCGCCGACATGGCCGAAAATGGCGGCGGTCATGTTCTGTTCATTCACAAGCCGGCGCGTATCGGCGATCGCCCCCGGCAGCTCGGACAACGGCACGCACACATCGGTCGAGAGCATCGCCTTGCCTGGATAGGCGGCTTGAATGGCGAACGCCGCATGGTGACGCGCTTCCCACAGCTGCGCGCGGGCGAGCGAATCGGTCTCGACCACAAAGGAAACTGCGCCTTCGGACTCGCACAATTCTTTGACGAGTTCCGTCCCATCGTCCACGCTCGCGCGGCTGCCGCTCAATTCGATAAACAGCGTCGGCTTTACCGGATAATCCGTCTTTTTGTATGCGTTGACCGCGGCGATCGTCGCCTCGTCCACGAGCTCAATTTTTCCGGGCTCAACGCCCGCTTTCAACACGGCAAACGCCGCCTGCGCCGCGGCCTCAAGCGTCGGAAAGCACGCTTTGATGGCCGTTGTCGCCTCCGGAATGCCGTGCAGGCGGACGATGAGACGGGTAAAAATCCCTAGCGTCCCTTCCGATCCGACGAACAAGCCGGTAAGATGATAGCCGGCGGACGATTTGACCGCCAAGCTGCCCGTTTGGATGACCGACCCGTCGGCAAGCACCACGTCAAGGCCGAGCACGTGATCGCGCATGACGCCGTATTTGACGCTGTTCGTGCCACTGGCATTCGTTGCCGCCATGCCGCCGATCGTCGCGTCCGCCCCTGGATCGACAGGGAAAAACAGCCCGTATGGCTTGAGCGCCTGGTTGAGCTGCAACCGCGTCACCCCCGGCTCAACGATGGCGAGGAAATCGTCGGGTCGGATGTCAACAATGTGATTCATTTGCGTCATATCGAGGCTGATGCCGCCTTCAACCGGAATGACATGCCCTTCCAAACTCGTGCCGGCGCCAAACGGCGTCACAGGGATGCGGTGCTCGTTGGCAAACGCCAACACCCGACTCACTTCCGACGCCGTTTTTGGAAACACGACGACATCCGGTTGGCGCGGCGCATGGTAGGCGATGCCTTTGCTGTGGTGGGCAAGCACCGTTTCGTTTTGGCTCACCCGCTCTCGGTCGCCGATCAGTTCCAGCAGCGATTCATATACACCCATCGCTCTCCCCCTTTTGTCTATCGAATGGCCCGGCCGCACCAGCCCCCTTCCATCACCGGGCGCTGGGCAGCCCATCCGTCAGTAGCGCAGCAACGTTTCGATTCCTTCCGTAATACGGGCTGGATTCGGCAGCCAATCATCTTCCACCGACGGCACCGGGTATGGCGTGTCATACCCGGCGACGCGCACGATGGGGGCCGAGAGGGCGAATAGCGCCCGCTCGCTGATCAAGGCCGCCACTTCGGCGCCGAATCCGCTCGTTTTCACCGCTTCATGGACGATCATCACCCGCCCCGTTTTTTCGACCGAGGCGAGGATGGCATCGATATCGAGCGGCTGAAGGCAGCGCAGATCGATCACTTCCGCGTCAATCCCTTTCGTCCGCATCTCATCGGCCAGTTTGGCGACAAGCGGCACGGTTGCCCCCCACGTAATGATCGTCAAATCTTCTCCTTCTTTCACAACCCGCGCTTGGCCGAGCGGAATCGTGTACGGTTCTTCCGGCACCTCCATCCGAAACGCCCGATACAGCTTCATCGGCTCCAAAAACAGCACCGGATCATCGTCGCGAATGGCGGAAATGAGCAATCCTTTCGCATCGTACGGATTGGATGGCATCACGACTTTCAAGCCCGGAGAATGGGTAAACAGTGCCTCCAGCGCATCGGAGTGCAGCTCCGGCGTCCGCACCCCGCCGCCGTATGGGCTGCGCACGACGATCGGGCAGGAAAACCGCCCGCCGGAGCGGAAGCGAATGCGCGCCGCCTGCGCAGCGAGCTGGTCCATCGCTTGATACACAAACCCAAGAAATTGGATTTCGGCAATCGGCCGCATGCCATTGATCGCCAACCCGATCGACGTGCCGATGATGCCGGATTCAGCCAGCGGCGTATCAAACACACGGTCAGGACCAAACTGCTCAAGCAACCCATCCGTCGCCCGGAAGACGCCGCCGTTTTCGCCGACATCCTCGCCAAGCACGATGACGCGCGAGTTGCGCTCCATCTCTTGGCGCATCGCTTCATTGATCGCTTCGATCATCGTCAATTCAGCCATTTATTTCACCCCTTTTGCCTGCTTGCGCCGCATCACTTCCGCTTTTTGCTCGGCGAGCAATTTCGGCGCCTCGCTGTACACATGATCGAATACATCGGCAATGGAACCGGATGGGCTGGCAATGGCGGCCTCATACGCCGCTGTCACTTCCGCGTTCACTTCCGCAACGAATGCTTCTTCCTGCGCCTCCGTCCACAACCCGCGCCGCTCCAGCAGCACGCGCAAGCGGTAGAGCGGATCTTTCCGCCGCCACGCTTCGACTTCTTCCGGCCGCCGGTACTTCGTCGGGTCGTCCGCCGTTGTATGCGGCCCAAGCCGATACGTGAGCGCCTCGATCAACATCGGCCCTTCCCCGCGGCGCGCCGCATCGACCGCCTGTTTCATCGTTTCATACACCGCCAACACGTCGTTGCCGTCAACCAGCACTCCTTTCATCCCGTAGGCAAGCGCCTTTTGCGCGATCGTTCGGCTCGCCGTCTGCTTGGCGTACGGAACGCTAATCGCATACTGGTTGTTTTGACAGAAAAAGATGACCGGCACGTTGTATACCGCGGCAAAGTTCATCGCTTCATGAAAATCGCCTTCCGATGTCGCTCCGTCGCCGAAATAAGCCACCGATACGTGCGGCTCGCCTTTCAATTTCGATGCCCACGCGCAGCCGACGGCATGCAGCGTCTGAGCGGCAATGATGATTTGCGTCGGAAAAATGTTCACCCCATCCGGCATCCGCTTTCCCGACAGGCGGCCCTGCACGTAATGGAAAAACTGTTCAAGCGGCATGCCCTGCAGCAAACAGACCGCCACTTCGCGGTAGCTCGGGAAAATCCAGTCGTCGTTTCGGAGCGCAAGAGCGCTGCCGACTTGCGCCGCCTCTTGGCCGCTGAACGGCGCATACGTTCCGATCCGTCCTTGCCGCTGCATGCGCAACAGCCGCTCATCGATGACGCGCGCCCGCCGCATCGCCCGATAAGCATCAAGCAGCCACCCATCAGAAAACGCCGCCAGCTTCTGTTCATCGCCATTCCCATGTTCATCGAGAATTTGCACCATCTCGATGGACAGCTCATTTGGATCGAACATCGAATCCCCTCCCCCATTGTTTCCCCATCACCATCGCGGCCTCTTGATGCCGCTCAACAAATGAGACTACCGAACATCGAGCAGCAGCACTTCCGGATGGCTCAAATAGTGCGCCACCGTCCGCATAAACCGTCCGGCCGGCTCACCGTCAATGACACGGTGATCAAACGTGAGCGAGATCCCCATCATGTCGCGAATGACAATCTCATCGTCGATCACGACCGGTTTCCGCTTGATGGCATGCGCCCCGAAAATCGCCACTTCCGGGTAATTGATGATCGGCGTCGCAAACCATCCCCCGCCCGCGCCGGTGCTCGTGATCGTGAACGTGCTTCCTTGCAGCTCCTCAAGACGAAGCGCCTGGCGGTGCGCTTTCTCGGAAAGTTCGGCGATTTCAACGGCCAACTCGCGAATCGATTTTTGATCGGCGTCGCGGATGACAGGCACCAACAGTCCCGCCTTCGTCGCCGTCGCGATGCCGATGTGATACCGTTTTTTCAACACGATTTCATTCGTCTCTTCATCAAGCGAAGCGTTAAAAATCGGATATTCCTTCAGCGCCCTTGTCACCGCCTTAATGATAAACGGCAAATACGTCAGCTTGATCTGCTCCTTCGCCAGCTCGCTGGCAAGGCTTTTTCGAATCTCGACGAGCTTCGTCACGTCGATCTCGTCCATCCCGGTCGCATGCGGCGCCGTATACACCGATTTCACCATTTTTTCGGCGATTTTTTTGCGCAAACCGCGGAGTGGAATGCGCTCTTCTTCCTCAAACAAGGCATCCAAGCCCGCGATGGATGTCCATGTGGCTATACTCGCCTGCCGTCCTCCAGCCGCGCCGCCGGTCGGCAGGGCATCTTTCTTCGCTTCGTCCCTTGCCGCCACCGTCGCGGCCGCCTCCCGCTCCCTGACATACCGCTCCAAATCGGCGAGCGTCACCCGGCCGCCTTCGCCCGTTCCTTCCACTTCATCGATCGGAACGCCCAACTCCCGCGCCCGCTTGCGCACCGACGGCGCCGCAATCGCCCGTTTGCGGGCTGGACGCAGCGCTTCTCCATGAGCAGCAGGCACAGGCTCCCGAACCGAATCTTCAGTCGGCGCCGCTTCCCCCGCGACCGCCGCCTCGGTTTCCACGACAATCAACGGCTCTCCCACCTTGACCGTCGCCCCTTCCGGCCCAGCAAGCGCCACCACTTTCCCCGCCACCGGCGTCGTCATTTCGACCATGGCCTTATCAGTCTGTATTTCCGCAATCGGCTGATCGGCGTTGACGACATCCCCTTCACGGACGAGCCAGCGAATAATTTCGGCTTCATGCAACCCTTCGCCAATATCAGGCAACTTAAATTCATAGATCATAGCGATATCCCCTTCCTCTTCTTCTCGTGTTGCGATTGGAAACAAACACAATGGTGCAGCATCGATGATGTTGCGATTATGAGGCAGTGCAGCGGTGAAGCGCTTACAAAATTCGTGGTGAGAATCTTTTTCTACGAAAATAGAAAATGAATATTCTAAATTTTTCAACCTACAAGGTTTATGATAGTATATAGATTGTCGACCTGTCAATATAAGGAGGACCGACATTTTTCGCTAGCTTCGACAACTCTCGATGAACGTTGTCATTATCGCAACATAACAACTTCTTGCCTGTGCGCCAAAGTCAAAGCGCATCGTTGAAAAAGCGACGATGATCCCCATCGACCGCTGCCAAAGAAAACAGTCGCATTCGGAAGCCTTTTTAGAGGAATAGGAAAAACCAACCATCCCCTCCTCGCTAGTCATCCAACGCGGTAGGGGACACGGCTTCTCGATGGAAGAATCTTATTGTTGGAGGACATGGCTGTTGACTATTGACCTTCCCGCTCCGTTGACCGAAGGGAAAAGACGTCATACACAAAGGAGGGTATGTGCAGTTAAAATAAGTTTATAAAATTTTATAAAACTCTATATACAATATAATTGTGTATAGAGGTGATGATTATGAAATATTACAGTATAGGGCAATTTGCCAAGCTAATAGGAGATTAAGGAGTTAGTAAAACATGATAAAGACTTATAAAGTCATGCTTTTACCAAACAATAAGCAAAGAACAAAGTTATTTGAGTGTGCAGGCGTATCCCGATGGGCATATAATTGGGCATTGGCTACACAACAAGAAAACTATAAAAATGGTGGAACGTTTTTAAACGATAGTGAATTGAGAAAAATATTGACGCAATTAAAAAAGCAGAAACAATATGATTGGCTTAATCATTATTCAAACAATATAACAAAACAAGCAATTAAAGATGCTTGTCAATCGTACAAAAACTTCTTTGAAGGCAGGACAAAGTTTCCAAAATTTAAGTCAAAAAAGAGAAGCAAACCAAGTTTTTATCAAGATACGGCAAAAATAAAAATCACAAAAACGCATGTAAAATTGGAAAAGTTAACCACATCGAAGAAAAAGAACAAGCAAAAATTTAATTATGTTAAGTTGGCTGAAAAAGGCAGAATACCAACAGGGAGTAATATAAAATATCTCAACCCAAGAATCATATTTGACGGAGTAAATTGGTGGTTTAGTATTGGAGTTGAAGAAGTTGAAAACAAAAACCAAAATTATACTGACGGCATAGGCATCGATTTAGGGGTGAAAGATTTAGCTGTCGTTAGCAACGGGCAGAAGTTTCGCAATATAAACAAATCAAAAAAAGTGAAGAAGTTGGAGAAAAGGCTGAAACGGTTGCAACGTAAACGATCAAGGAAATATGAGAAAAATAAAATAAAAACAGAAGGAGGTGAATACCGTTACAGAAAAACAAACAATATAAAAAAGTTGGAATTCCTTGTTCGAAAGACCTACCGAAGGCTGAAACACATCAGGCACAATTATATTCATCAAATCACTGCATCTTTGGTGAAAACCAAGCCAGAGTATGTAGTCATGGAGAGCTTAAATACTCATGGAATGCTAAAGAACAGAAAGCTATCGAAAGCCATCCAAGAGCAAACATTCCACGAGTTTAAAAGGCAAATGGAATATAAGTGTGTTTGGAATGGGGTCAAGTTGATACTTGCCGATCGATTCTTTCCTTCGTCTAAAACTTGTAGCCATTGTGGGGCTGTAAAAGATAAACTTTCTTTATCAGAAAGAACGTTTGTATGTGATGAATGTGGAAATAAAATAGACAGGGATGTGAACGCAAGTAGAAACTTAAAAAAATATGGTAAGTCAATAGCCTAGCACGAAAAGCGGTTATTGACATGTACCCATTCGTTAGTGGGGAGTTTAAGCCTTCGGAGCACCACATCAAACGAGAGTAGCTTTGGCGAAATCGGGTGCGATGAACAAGGAAAGAAACATAAACTTTTATAAAGTTTGATAAAGGCTTTATAAAAGTTTTATAAGTTTTCTGTAACGGAGTGGACATGCGCCTTGCGACCATTCATCATATCGCTGTCATTTGCTCCGACTATGAGCGGTCCAAACGGTTTTACACCGACATTCTTGGCTTTCGGCCCCTCCGTGAGCAATATCGCGCCGCCCGTCGCTCATACAAACTTGATTTAGAAGCGGACGGCGGCATTCAACTTGAGCTGTTCTCATTTGCAAACCCGCCCAAACGCCCAAGCTACCCGGAAGCGTGCGGCTTGCGCCATCTCGCGTTGGCCGTCGATGACATTGATGAAGCCATTGCCTACTTGCGCCGCCATGGCATCAATCCCGAACCAGTTCGCATCGATGAAGCGACCGGCAAACGGTTCACCTTCTTCCAAGATCCGGACGGGCTGCCGATTGAGCTGTATGAAAACTAGAGAGAAAAGCGCACCTGCTCAATGACGATGACAAAACGAAGCCTCTCCATTGGTTTATGGTACAATGGGGATCGATACAAATGAAGGAGGCCAAACAACATGGTTCGATTCGCAACAATCGGCACAAACTGGATCACCGAAGCGTTTATTGGCGCCGCGCGGCTCGTCGATTCCTTTGAACTCGCCGCCGTCTGCTCGCGGACGGACGAGACAGCGAAGCGGTTTGCCGAGAAGGTTAGCGCACCGCGCACATTCACCGATTTACACGAACTGGCGAGCAGCCCTGACATTGATGCCGTCTACATCGCGAGCCCCAATGCGTTCCACGCTGAACAAGCGATTTTGTTGATGAACCACGGCAAACACGTCCTATGCGAAAAACCGCTCGCCTCGAATGCGAAAGAAGTCGGGGCGATGATCACAGCGGCCGAACGAAACAGCGTTGTTCTGATGGAAGCGATGAAGTCAACGCTCATGCCCAACTTCGCAGCCATCCGCGAGCACCTGCCGAAACTCGGCCGCATCCGCCGCTATGTGGCGAACTACTGCCAATATTCATCGCGCTATGACGCCTACAAACAAGGGACGGTGCTGAACGCCTTCAACCCCGCTTTCTCGAGCGGGGCGCTCATGGACCTTGGCGTCTACTGCCTGTACCCGATGGTCGTTTTGTTCGGCAAGCCCCGCAGCGTGAAGGCGCAAAGCGTGAAGCTCGCATCCGGCGTTGACGGCGAGGGGGCGATCGTGTTGGATTACGGGGACATGGATGCAGTCGTCTTTTATTCCAAAATCACAAACTCGCACTTGCCTTCAGAAATCCAAGGCGAAGACGGAAACATGATCATCGACGCCATCCATACGCCAGCGAAAATCGACATTCGCTACCGCGACGGGCGCGTCGAGGACATCACCGTCCCGCAAGACAAACCGCCGATGTATTACGAGGCGGAAGAGTTTATCCGCCTCATCGAAAGCGGGGAACGGGAGTCTGCCATCAACTCGCACCGCCATTCGCTTTGGACGATGGAAATCATGGACGAAGCGCGAAGACAAACCGGCATCGTCTTTCCCGCCGACCAGCGATAAACAAAAAGTTCCAACCGAGTCTGTATAAGGACCGGTTGGAACTCTTTTTTCAGGCGGTTCTTCTGCCTCATCGGATTCCGTTGATAAGCAAAACGAGTAGCGTGTATGTGCACCCAACCAAGGAGCTGAGGACCGAGCTCCTGACTGGAAACCACGGTGTCACCTTCTCCTAAAATACGGGCCAAGCCATCGGTTTTTGTGAGCAGCTGCCGCGCACCCTATGCGCGACAGTTTCTGCGCCTTGCCGCCCCGTTCCTATTCACCCGTCTCGGCAAAACGGCGGAGGCGCGCGCCAATTTCATCGCGCACGCGGCGGAACACCGCGAGTTTCTCCTCTTCTGTCCCTTCCGCTTTCGCCGGATCGTCAAAGCCCCAATGGACGCGCTTCACGTGCGGCGGAGTGACCGGACAATGGTCGGCCGCATGGCCGCACAGCGTCACGACCAAATCGGCGCGATTCAGCAAGTCCGGGTCGATGACATCAGACGTTTGCTTCGCAATATCAATTCCGACTTCCTTCATCACCTTGACGGCATTCGGATTGAGCCCATGCGCTTCAATCCCGGCGCTGTACACGTCCCATTCATCGCCTAACAGTTGCTTTGCCCAACCTTCCGCCATTTGGCTGCGGCATGAGTTTCCCGTGCATAAGAAATAAATGATTTTTTTCTTCATCGTTTCATTCCACCTTTCGTTTCGGTTCACAACCATCCACCATCATTCACCTCGCTGCCAAAGATCAGCACCCGCAGCGGGCCGCGGGATTCGCTGTCTCGATTTTGTGAATGGTTTCGCCTTGGTCCGGAACGTACGACAACACCGCTTGCAACAGCGAGTAGTATTCGCTTTGCGGGCGGAGCGAATACTACACCCATTGCCCTCTCCGCTCCGCTTGGATCAGCCAACTTACGCAAATGCTGGCTGGTCGAAAACACCACCAGCCGCTCGCACACACAACACTCCCGCTTATGCAAAATCGCCAAAATCGTCAGCCGTGTCGGATCGCCGAGCAGCTTCAATACCCGGGCTGTCGCTTCCATCTCCATCGCGAGTTGCGATGTATAAACGATTGACTTATTGAAAAACGAACACACCTCATTGAAACGGTCACGCCAACCAACGATTGCTTCTGTCAATGAACATATAATTACGTGCTTATATAAGTCAATAGCGATATACCGACAAAAGCAAGAAAAGCGAGCGTGCCGCATGTTTCCGCCGCACGCCCGCCAATGTCAGTCCATCCGCTTTTTCGCCGCCGACAACAGATCGACCGCCTTCGTCCCGACTCCGACAAACGTCTCGAGAATCGCCTGCGCCCCGGCGATCGAAAAGATAAAAATCAACGGCATGGCGATCTTTGGGATGAATAAATACCCAAGCGCGAGAAAAACCGCGCTCCACACTCCCGCACACCAGTAACAGTTCAACAAATAGCCGAATTTCGATTTCGGCACCTTCTTGATTTCCGTACTCCCGTCTTCGTGTTGGATTGTCTCTTTTTTCATAAACGGATTGCGAATAAACTCCGTGATCTTATCAAAGACGATCAAGTGGGTGAACCGATAGCTGGCCAAAATGATCATGATGTACGTCATCCAGTCGAGTTCACGAAGCATGGCGAGTCCCTTTCTTTTGCGAGCTTTTCCTTTAGTATGAACCAAGAAGCGCTTCGTTATGAACCTATATATAGATGCAACGAAGAAGTCTAACACATCCTTGACGGAAAAGCGGTTTGTCCATTTTCGACTGTCGAAGGCAAGCCACAGGCTTGCCTCCGTCACACCAAGGCGTGACGGAAGACCGAACAACCGCCTGTTTCACAGACCTATATATGGGTCTGGAAGCGGCGTTGTTCGGTCGCCCGACAGTCGATCAAATACTCGGTAAAAGCTGCAAATGGTAAAGCTTCAAATTGCATCTATATAGCACCATGGGTTCTAAAAATAAAAAATCTTTTTTTTGACCCTGTTAAGGTGCGAAATGTGAAGTATAATATTGACAGGATGCTCATCGAACGATGCATCTAATTTTACAAATGTCCTCTAGCACATCATCAATTGATTGAATATTAAAATCTCTTTCTATAAGTATGTACTTTGGATTCGTGCGTTGCAATATCCATTCTGTTGATGTCAAAATCTCGTTATTGATAGAATTAGAATGTGTATCTCTTAGCACTCCTCCACGATCCCTCTCAAATCCAGAAACATGAATACATTCAATTCTTTCAAAAGGATATTCTGATGTATATTCTTCAAAAGAATAGTTATTATTTAAAGCTGTTACATACGCATTTGTTACATCAAACAAAATTTTTATACGAGGATTCACATCCTTCAGTAATTCTTTAAAGAACCTTCCTTCACTTAAGACATTCTTATTAGACAACTTATTTTGTGTAATATTCTCTATTAAGATCGGATTAGAAAAAAAGCTTGATGTAATTTCCAGATTCCTTCTCATTATCTGTACATTTTCCACAGTATACTCTATCGGAAAAACCTTCGATAAATAAATGCCATGTATATGGGAATAGGCGACATGATCTGAATAATATTTTGCATTTACATAATCACTGTAGAAAGCATACTGTTCAATTGCCGGTCTGTATATTCCTTCTTTTGAACCCAAGGAGGATCGTAAACAATGTATACCTATATCAACATTATTTTCCTTACATAGTTTCAATAACCTTTTAGTCTCCTTATATCCAGTTATATCGGGCATGAGTTCGAGAAAATCTACGTATTTAATTAATTCATCAATAAATTCCTCGTGAATAGAATCTCTGTAACATAATCCTATTTTCATTCATCTTCTCCCCTTATTCGCGCAAAAAATACAAAAATAAACAAACTTAACGTAGCGTTTATTAATAACATCAGATGAACAGTAAGGGAAATGTACATGGCGAAAAAACTAAATAATAAAGTAGAGACGGATGTAACAACATTAATTAATTGCATTAGCTCCCTCTTGTCCCTTGTTTTATTTTTCTGAAGAAAAATCGTATTTATATAAACATTTATGCTCACACCTAGAGTGATAATAGTACTCAGTACTATAACTTGAAAAATAAGGGAGACATCAACATAATATATCACCATGAAAAACACAGTTAATATAAAGTAAAAGAGAGGAATATGCTTACTCCAAATCCTATCCTTCAGATATCTCAGAAATAAAATGTTCATTGTTCCCGGTAATACAAATGGAATAAAAGATAACTTGATCATGCCTGCCTCATTAAATCTTTCTACTAAAGATGGTATCCATAGAATGGGAATGGATGATATAAGCCCAACAAATAGTAACAAAAATAAACTATTTACTTTCTTTTTACCGGCAATAGAAGCCTTGCTATATGAAAAACCGTGTTCAACATTTACACTTGCCATGACTAAAAACAAAATGAATGATAAGAAAATGTATATACTTAAAGGAATACTGAAAATGATAGCCCCTACTCCAAATCCTATAAGTTTCGCTAAATTCCCAACTATACTAATTTTCACCATACCGCCAAATAAGCGTTTCTCCTCTTCGAATATTTTTCTTTCCAAACTTCTTCCGACATACGAAGAAGAGAAAACTGAAATGGCGTATACAGCTAATAAGATCATTCCTTGATCTTTTAGAATAAATGACAAAAAAAATAGTATCAATAAAAGAAAGCTTGTCACTGCACTAATAAGCCGAGAATGTAAAGTTGAAATTTTCTTTATATAAGAAAAGTCAATAAAAATGAACATGCTAATAATTGAGTTTGTAATTATAACCCAAAAAGGGGAGATATGGGAAATAGATACAATTCTAGTTATCGTGTAGGAATAAAGAATACCAGATAACAAAATTAAAAATAAGTATAGTAAAGCAATAAATTGAATTTCCTTAACATATCTCATAATACACTCTCTCCACTTCTTGTGTTTTTTTGAATTCTTCGTACTCTAGTATGTGACTGAAAAAAAAGACAGATGCGTCCTCCCCATCTTCCGAAACATATAGCTCATAACCATCCTTGAATTTTACTAATATTCCATAATTAAAATCTCTAAAGTAACTAACCATTGTTTCTAAAATAGACCTTACTATGTCATACATATGAATCTGATAAGTATACTTAACGACTTCTAAGAAAAAAAGAAAGAAAACGAACAATCCCTTTCAAAGTAGATTCGAAGTATGTCAGCTTGAACATTTCGAGGGAGTTCGACATTCTTAGGTAAATACTCTTTAAATATAATCATAAATCGATCGAGAGATTGAATGACAAATTTTTCGAAAATTTCATCCCTAGAATAAATATACATTGAGTACACATGCAAGTAAAAGCCCCCCATGGCTAGCACCTTTATGTAGGCGTAGCCATGGAGGTTTAACTTACCAGTCATAACAAGTTGCTTTAGCTGGTTTTTTCCTAGACTTCTTGATCACTTTTACTCGCATGTTTTCCCCCTTTCTACTAAAAATCGTATACATTACCAATTATATATATATATATATATATATTATAAAATTTTTTTAAAAATAATACTATACATACAACACATCCTGCACACCGTAGGCGTTGCGGCACTTCCGGCAAAGATCCTGTGGGCTCAATCTGCAAGCCGAGCTATGGGAGAAAAATTAGCTGCGGAAGGCTTCACGTGAAAAGAATCAACCCTATGCACAGCCCCTGAACACGCTCATGAAATGGCTTTTTTCATGGCTAGAGCCAAATCGCCCACAACATAGTACATGCGAATGTTTCTCTATTGTAAATTAGCACATTATTTCAGAATCCCTTTTTCAAATTATTTCAGGCGGATTCGGAAATAATGTGCAAAATTTTTGCGGATTGTTCCGGATTTTGCACATTCTTTCGGAACGTTTGCACGCTCTTTCAGATGAAGATTTCCAGCGCGCCTGGTGGACCGATGGAAAAGAGAAAGCACAAAAGAGGCCGATTCGGCCCCTTTCGTGCTAATACCCCATTTCCTCTGTGGCCATGCGTACCACTTCTTCGTCAATGACGTCCTTTTTCAGCTGATGCCCGTACAGCAGGCATGTCGTAGCCAACGTGTTGATCACCCGAGGCCATCCCCGCGACTGCAGGGCAATCGCCTCTAACGCCGATGGAGTGAAGATCGGATGCTTCGCCCCGGCCTGTTTCATCCGATGCTCGATGTAGCCCGCCACCTCCTCCTTCTCGAGCGGCCCCATCCGGCATCGCATGATGATCCGCTGATCGAGAGGGCGGTACTGATTGAGCCGCAGCTTCCCCTGTAAATGGGGCAGCCCAGCTAACATCAAGACAAAGGGGTTGGTGGAATCCATCTCAAAGTTGAACAAGATGGCGATGTCCTGTAAAAAGGCATCCTTCGCGAAATGCATCTCGTCCAATATCAACACCGGTGTGATCCGCCGTTCATGATACAACCGCTCAATGGCCTGCTGGATTTGGCGGAAGAGATCCACCTTGCGGTATTTCGGTTCTTCCCCCAACCCAAGGGCCAGCCCGCGGTAAAAATCCATCACGCCTCCGGTCGATAACGGGAAGTAGACTACGTGATACAAAGAAGGGGACAACGATTCTTTCCACGCCCGAAGGGCGAATGTCTTGCCCGCCCCCGGTTCTCCGGTCAACAGCCCGATTCCCCGGGTTCGTTTCACGTACTCCAGCGCCCGCAGCGCTTCTTGAAACGCTGCCCCTTGATACGCCTCGGACGGGGCGGTTTCTTTCGCAAACGGCTCCCGCGAAAGAGAGTAGAACGATTTATACACCGTGTTCTCCCTCCTTCGCTGGAACTGCCGCAAACGGCGACCGGTGACGCTTCACATGGGCGTGATCCTCCAAACGCACCCGAATGGCTTCCGCTACTCGTTTGCCGTCTTCGTACACATAGACGCCTCGTTCGTCATAGCGGAGCTCAATCGATTGCCCAATGAACCGAGGCGGCACTTCGTATAGCTGTTGATTCAGGGTGATCGTGCCATCGGCTTTCACCTTGCGGTGCTCCCGTTTCAGAAAAATCGCATCCAGCCAGTCGATGTCTTCGACCCACACCACTCGTTCCACTTGGGACTGAAACACCTCATGCGGCGTTTTTCCGTCCAGTGAGGCGTGTGGTTTTCGGTGATCCTCTTCTTCAAGCCACTTCCCAAACCGCTCGTTCAACTCGTCAAGCGACTTCGGCGGATTCAGCTCCAACAGCGGATAAAACCGCGTCTGTACGGTGCGGAAGAACCGTTCGATTTTCCCTTTGCTTTGCGGGTCATACGGCTGGGTGTGGATGAGCGTAATCCCCATCTCGGCGCACGCATACTGCAGCACCTCGGATCGATCAATGTTCCCGTTGTCCGAGTAAATGCGTTTCGGCTTCCCGCAACGAATCACCGCTTCCTTTGTGACGACCCGCAGCCCGTCAAACTTCTCCGAAGGGAAAAACTGCGCGTACGGCACCAACCGCGAGCAGTCATCGATATAAGCGATCAGAAACGTTTTCTGGGCTTTCCCATGGACGCGAATCGTGGGTCCATGGGATAAGTCTCCTTGCCATAGCTCATTGATCTGGTCATACGCAAAACGCTTTCGCTCCGGCATCGGCAAGATTTCTTTTCCCACCAGGTTGTGTTTTTTCAACAGTCGATATATAGTAAAATATGAGAGGGTGGTAGGAATGTCCCCCTGCTTGGTGAGTTGTTCATAGGAAACGGTAACGGGCATGGTGGGATGTTCCTTCCTCAACGCTAGAATATGATCCTCATCATCGGGCGACAGACGTCTGGAGCGGCCGCGGTCCGAACGGCGCTTCGGCTTCAAGGCGTCGAAGCCCCCTTTTTTGTATCGAGCACACCAATCCAGAATCGTCTTCGTCGCAATGAGTTTGTCCCCTTGATGAGGAATCGAGTGCACTCGCCCGCCCACCTCATTCAAATACGCTTTGGGTTCCACCTGCCCATTCACCAATGGAGCGATCAGCCCGTACCGAAACAGGGCGATATCGTGTCTCATCGATTCATCCATCCGGATCTCCTCCTTGCCTCTCTGTGATTTTGGACCGTCCCGGTCCCTCTGCCCCCTATCTTACGAAACGGCTCGAGATTCGTCGAGAGGAAGGGGTTGTGGAAACATCAACAGTCCCCTTTTTTGGTTTTTAATGTAAAATTGGGAAACGGTTTAATCTGCAAACAGATGCCATCTCTCGTTGGCCCACAGGTCGTGGATGATCGAGCCCACCCCCCGTCCCTCCAAGATCTGCATCCACCAGACCGCCCGTTCGGTTCTTGCGTTCCCCACAGGGCCGATGATCCTCCATCTCCTCGCCGCCACGTGATGCAAGCGGGGGAGATTCCGGAAAAATCGTCGGACATAAAACAAAATGACCCCCTTGGTGGGAAAACCAACCTGTTTGGTCTTCGCTCCTCGTCTTGGCGTTTCGAGCCATGCTTTGACCGCTTGCCAGATGACGGATAGGGTATATTGAACATACGGGAGGAGGAACGAAGGCAGCACACTCACGGTTTTGCGGCATTCTCGCGAGCGTACCGCGCGATCCAAAGGCGATACTCCCCCTCTGCCGTCAACGCATAGCGTTGGTAATACCCGTGACGGTGCAAGGGGCGGCGGGATAGACAGTGGGGACATTGGTTTACATCAGGAAAATCGTTCCCTTTCCCACGATCCGTATACGTTTGAATGTCAATGCCAAAGTCGTGAAACTGGATCACACTTCCTCCCCCCTTGAAACGAATGGAAATCTTCGTCCGAAACAATTCACAAAAAAATTAGCACATTCCTTCAGAAAAGGGGAGAGGGCTTTCTGAAGAAATGTGCAAAAAAATGCCTCTTTTATTCCAAAATAAAGTGGTAATTTACACCCAATGTTGAAACGATTCCGTCGCGATACTGTGAGACGGAAGTCCCGGATAAGAAACGGTGAACGTCAGAAAACAGGCTGGGTAACGCCGTCTTTCGATGGGAAGTTCAATCCAAAATAAACCGACCGTATTGGTATAGCCATGAATCCATTGTTTCCGTTTCGATGACATTTTGATGGTTCGCCCGAAGCAAGTCGGGCAGATCGGACAATGAGGAGGGAGGGAACGTTCAAAAATCCATCGTCCTTCCTCTTTTCGTTCTCCTTGAATAAGAAAGCCTGGTAAAGTGATCAAATCTTTGATAAACTGAGATTGCATGCGAAATTTCCTCCATGGTTGATGGTTTGGTTACCTTTACCATACAGGAAATTTCGCATTTTTTGTACCCTTGATCAGAAAACAACTTGATTGTCAAGTACATTTTGTGGTGAAGAGCCATATTCTCTATGTTAAAACGAGATTATGTTAAATCAAAGAATAGGTTGCAAAACATATAATCGATGAGGAAAGAGATACAAAACACTTACCCTTATAAGATTGTAAAAACCCATAGTGCTAGTTTGAACGTTAGTGCTCTAACTAGCACTATGGATAACGAACATAATTGTGTTTTATTAATCTACTTTTATTGGTCGGCCTCCTACACAATATTTCTTTTAGCTCGCCGATAAAACACCTGCAGCCTTGACACGAATCCGCGTTGCGTTGCCTGGCAAATAAGCTAATGGAACGTCTTCTATATCGACGATTTCAATGGTTTCTGGGCTTGCTCCTGCTTTAACCGCCTCGTTGATCGCCATTTTTTTCGCTAACTCCAATGTTTTTTCCCTTCCTAATTCATCAAGTGCAAAAACTCTTTCCACTTGACCACTTACCTGAGCGATCGCGGCCCCAATGGCATTAGCAACTCCAAAATGATCTGGACGAATCACTTCAGAAGCACCTTTCAACTCATTCGGTAACAGTACACTTCCTCCCCCAACAAGAATCACAGGTACAGGTCCTGCACTTGTTTTCATCTTATCAATTGCTTCTTCAATCATCTCCACCATTTTATGATAAATTCGATTGAGCAATTCTTTATCCAAATGAGCAACTTTCCCGGGATCCCCAATATTTGCCTTTCCTAATGCTACTGCAACGTCTGTAGCCGTTAAAGTGTCACCCCCAAACACCATCCCTTTTTCTGGGAGTTCGTATCCTACGCTATCTGGACCAATCGAGAAACTTCCATCTTTCTGAACGCGGATAATGGTTCCCCCGCCTAATCCGATAGAGACTAAATCAGGCATACGGAAATTCGTACGCACGCCGCCGATCTCCACAGCTAAGGACGATTCTCTTGGGAAGGAATGAATCAAGACGCCGATGTCTGTCGTCGTTCCCCCGACGTCCACAACAAGCGCATCCGATAATTTTGCAAGATAGGATGCCCCACGGATGCTGTTTGTTGGACCGCATGAAATCGTCAGAATCGGATACTTCATTGCGTATTCTACGTTCATCAATGTTCCGTCATTTTGGCCAAAAAATACTTTCGCGTTAATGCCTTCCGCTTTTAATGCATTAATAAACCCTTCAGCGGCTGTTTTGGCGACATTGACCACCGCCGCGTTTAAAATTGTGGCGTTCTCGCGTTCCAATAAACCAACGCTGCCGATTTCATGAGAAAGTGAAACCGCAATGCCGCTTCCCAGCACTTCCCTGATTATTTCGGCGGCTTTTTGCTCATGATTTTTTGATACCGGCGCGAAAACGGAAGTGATGGCGACGGAATCGACCTTCCCTTTTATTTCGTTGGCAATGCGGTACAAATGCTCAACATCCATCGGTGCGATTTCTCTTCCGTCAAATTCATGGCCGCCTCGCACGATATAAACATATTTTTCGAGCTGGACACGCAAATCCTCCGGAATTCCGACTAAAGGCTTTACCGCCAAAGTGGCGGGGGCACCAATGCGAATAACAGCGACCTTGTTTAGCCGCTTCCGTTCCACGATCGCATTTGTGCAATGAGTCGTTCCCAACATCGCATAACGGATTTTTTCGCGTGGAACACCTGCTTTTCTGATTACTTCCCGCATCGCTTGATAGATCCCTGTACTGACATCGGCTGTGGTAGGCGTTTTTGTTTCGGAAATGACCTGGTATTTCTCGTCTAAAAGCACCGCGTCTGTATGTGTACCACCAACATCGATGCCGATTCTGTAGCTCATTTCATCGTCACTCCTTTGTTGACAAGCTCTTCTACAGGTGTGTATTCGACATCATAACCAAAATAAGCAGGACCGCAAGTTTCGATTCCTTTTGGCGTGCGCCATTTCGGATGGCATGGAATTCCAATGACAACCGTGCGCGCTCCATATCGTAACCCCTCCGTAGTGATTGGGAGTCCTGTCTCACTGTCCAACACCGCGATTAAGTCAGGCGTAACACAAAGTAGCCTATCTTCCGTTTTCGCGAGTAAGTGTTCATTTTGGAAACGGAGCTCCAACGTCTCTCCTTTGTACTGCTCCAATCCCTCGATTTTTGCTGTACCTCTGGCAAATCCGGTCTCCGTCTTCCTGTTCACGTCTACCACTTTACCACGAAATAACTCAATCCCATTTGTCAATTGGAGAATTTCCTCGATAGGGTCTCGGTTGTTTTCTTTCGCTAAGCGTATTGAACGCCCTATTTCCTCTTCCAACCGCAAAATATCATGAATGCCGCTTTCTTTTAGTTTTTTTCCAGTCATCGGGTAGATTGCGAACATCACTGATCCACCTTTTTGAACAGTAGCACTTCTCGCAATTCTTTCGGCCCATAAATTATCAATCGTATTAAGCAGCGTCACATTTCCTTTTTCATCAGCAATCACCATCGGTGTAGCAGAAATTCCATCTAAATAAAACGTCACCATTTGCAATTCTGGAAAAGCCCTTCCCATGCCGTCAACATCTACCACTGGCAATCCAAGTTGCGCTGCCAACGCCAAAGGCAGCATGGAATTGACCCCGCCGGCCTCAATCGGAAAAGTAGCGAACACTTTTTTTCCCAAGTATTTCTCCAGCGTTTGAAACGCCACTTTCGCTTCATGGCCGCTCGGAATTTTCTCTACCAATACGGTTGGTGCTCCCATCATACCTGACGATACCACTAAGGCGTCTTCCGGAACTTCATCCACCGACAACAAAGGGATTGGGCCGAATTCTTCAATGGCTTGCAAAGCCATCAATTTGCCAACATAAGGGTCCCCTCCGCCTCCTGTTCCGAGTAGTGCTGCACCTACTGCAATGTCCTCTATTTCTTGTTTTCCTAAAAGTCTCACTGTTTCTCCTCCTCTTTATATGGTTTCGTTAATATTCTTGTTTGTTTCCAAGTTGCTTTGTTTCGACGCATCGAACATTTTCATCCCAATCCAATACACAATAGCACTGACCAGCAAAGAATTTAATGAAGGGATGCCGAATTGAATGAAATAACCAGATAAAAATCCTAAAGCCCATGCGATTAAAGTGATTGGATTAATACGCTCTGAATATTCTGGTAACAAACCTTGCATTCTGCTTTCATCCAGCAATTTTCTGCCTCTTTTGAGAATAAAATAGTCTACCACCATGATCCCAGCGATTGGAGGAATCCAAACTCCCAAGAAAACGAGGAAGTTTTGAAATTTTTCCAGAATCCCCAAAACGGAAAGCACTGTTCCGACAACCCCGATGATAAACGTTATCCATCCTCTGTTGATTTTTTTGCTAAAGACACAATCAATCAAGTTGGATAAGCCTAAAGATGCGGAATAAAGGTTCAAATCATTGATCTTTACTGTCGCAAAAATAACAATTGCTGCGCCAAGCCAACCTGAGGTTTGCAACACAATGGTGACAACATCGTCGGTTCCTACCGCATGCGCCATCAACACGGCAATCATGTTAACTCCTAGCTCTCCAACAAATGTGCCAATTAACGTCATCCAAAACACATCTTTTCCGTTTCGGCAATACCGGCTCATATCAGGTGTGATGACCGCTCCGATCATAAACCCTCCGGCTACCATCGTAGCGGCGACACCAAGGGAAAGATCCGGCCCCGGATGGGGAGAATGGATTAATTCTGTTACCGAATGATCGCGCAACACTTGATAGATCCCGTATCCGATGACTGCCAGAAAGCCAGGAACTGCAATTTTTGCCGTCCAGCTGAGCCATTTAAACCCGAAAATGACGATCGCTGTGACAAACAATCCGGTTAATGTGGCTGCTAAAGGAAATCCAAGCGCTCCGTTTAGTGCTTCATCGATCCCTTTGGCAAACACGGCGTTTTGGATGCCGAACCATCCAATTAGTCCAATCGAAATGACAGCGCCGATAATGCTGGATCCGTACCTGCCAAAGCCTGTCCAACGGGCCAATAAACTCGTGGACAACCCTTCTCTTGCTCCTGCGATTCCCATCAATAAACTGACGATCTCCAGCACCACGCTCCCGAGCATGGTCGCCCAAAAAGCTTCCCAAAACGTCATCCCATAGCCTAGTGCAGCTCCAAGCATAAATTGCGATAACGCCGTAAGCGCCCCAATTCTTACTAAAAGTACTTCCCACATTGGTAGGCGTGCTTCCGCTGGAACTCGTGAAAGAGAAAAATCATCAGTCGAAATTTTCCCCGTCATTGGCCTTCCCTCCTTAAATTACACATTTTTAATAGGATAATGTTTACTTACAAAAATTTCTCATAATGACAATCTACATCCCCCCTTTCGAAGAAAACGATAATGTGCCAATTACCTTGACTCTCACTCTTAGCGCCTTACTTGGAACATAAGCTAAGGGGATTGCTTTCGCCTCCTGGACAATAACTGTTTTAGGATTCGCCCCTGCGCTTATAGCCCTATGTTTCGCTTCGTTTATTGCAGAATATAATGCCTGGTTTTGGTTAAAAGGGTCCACCCAAACCATCCGGTCGATATATCCACTCACCGGAGCAATGCAAGCCCCAATGGCATTAACGTATTGATGGTAATCGGGAACAATGATATCCGCCCATGGATAATGAAAGCGTTCAGCTAGTTGCTGTCCGCCATCTCCAACAAAAATGACAGGAAGCGGCTCATAACGCGGTTGGAACCGCTGGATGACTTGATATAATCTTTCGAGAAATTCGTCCCTGTTCAGTTGCTCTGGTTCAAAAGGGAGTGAAACAATATCGGGCATTGGGACGTTGACACGCACACCATCAATAAGCTGACTCCGCCTTTTTTCTTTCGGAAATCCGTTTTCCAGCAATGCGACATGAACAGAAGAGCCATCAACGTCCACGACGATACTATTTTTTAATCCGGTCAAGAAGGAGGAACCAAGCAGACTGTTAGTAATCCCCGACCATAATGTTCGTATCGGATAGCGCAACGCATGTTCATAAGACATCAGTGATCCGTCATTTTGTGTAAAATAAATATCTCCATTAATTCCAAAATGTTGAAGAACGGATTGTAATCTGTGTAGCGCACGATCCATCGGTTTGGATAATAACGCGTTGATAATCGACGCGTTCTCCCGCTCGATAAACCCAATACTGCCTATTTCATGAGACAAAGTGATCGGAATGTCCGCTCCAACAATGCTACGGACATGGCTTGCAGCCATGGTTTCATGTTCTGGATTCATCGGTGAAAACGTTCCTGTGATCACAACCGCCTCGATGGGTTCTTTGCCAAGCCAATGGAAAAAAAACCGTTCGATTTGCGAATAATCCATTACCCCCAAAGGTCGTCCCGTTACTTCGTGCCCCCCGTCTATCTCCAAATAATCCGACATCACACAGCGGCGGAGAGAATTATTTCCCTCAAATAGTGGGGGAACTGCGTTTTTTCCATTCCCGATACGAATCACGCAGACACCAGATAGATTTTCCTTTTTTTTTAAGGCTTGCAAACAATAGGTCGTCCCGATCATGACAGCAGCAATATCCTTCGGATCAGTCTGGTTACGCTCAATGATCTCTTCCAAAACGGTGTAAAGGCCAGACCCAATATCGGGAGAAGTAGGTTTTTTCACTGTTTGCACAATTCGTGAATAGCTGTCAAGCAAAACAGCGTCAGTATTCGTTTCGCCCACATCGATCCCTAACCGGTACATTGCTTATCCCTCGTTGTTGTTTGTTTTTATTCTTTCTTCCAGAGGAATAAACGGCTCTACTATGCCAAATTGCATAGGCCCCACTACATCAAGCATCCTAGTGGTTTGCAACAAGAATGGGCTCGGGATTGCAATTACCCATACTTTCCCGTTGTTTTCCAATTCTTCGACGGACAACGGATAGCCTGTTTCTTCATCGAGCACGCAAATTAAATCCGGCACCGTCACTAAAGTGACGTTATGTTTTTGCACCAATAAATATTCGTTGTGAAAGAAGACTGATAAGTATTCACCAATATATGCTCCGCTTCCTTCCACAACAAGCGACCCTTTCAGCGTTCCTTCGATAATGTTTCTTTGCAAATCGACGATTTTGCCTTCGAACAGCTTGACTGGCTTTCCATATATGGATTTCTGAAAGACTTGCTGCATTTTTTTCATTACATCGTGAGCGTCCATCGCAGTGGATAAGGCTTCGCCAAGCCGTATCGTCAATGTATACGTTTGGAGAATGCCCGTTTCTCTTATTTGCCATCCTTGCATTGGATAGCAAGCGATCGCCGCCCACCCCCCTAAGCTGGTGACAAGAATCCTCGCTTGCTTTTCGATGTCCGTGTTTTCATCTGATAAAAGGAGATGCGTTTTGCCGAGACGGTTGGCAATCACGGCAGGGCTTGCTTTCACCCCAAAGCCGTGATAGGTTGTCATTTGCAACTCCGGAAACGCCCGTCCCATGCCATCTGCATCAAGCAATGGCAGGTTGGTTAACGCAGCGGCAATGATCGGAGTCAGGGCATTCATTCCGCCGATTTCAAGGCCTGTAACCGCTGATGCTGCGATATGTTTTTCGTTTTCAATCGTTTCCACCACTTGTTTCAGCTCGCTGCCCGACGGAAGATGTTCGCTAAAAATCATCGGCGAACCCATGATACCAACCGGTATCACCCATGCTTCATCTGGAAAATAGAACGGGGATAAGAGAAGGACAGGACTATTTTCACGTATGGCCCTTTTGGCCATCAATTCCGTTAGCTTAACATCTCCACCGCCACCTGAACCTAAATACGTTGCTCCGCGTGAAAGAGCAGTAACTGTTTGTTCATCAATATATCGTTTCATTGTTTCCCCTGCCTTTTAATATGCAAATATCATGCCAAAATTCAAAAAATAAAAACCGTAAATTTTCTGACTTTTTCACAAGATGATTTATATACATGCCCACTGAAAGTTAACATGTTCCTCCACTTACTATTTAATTCCTTTCTCAAGGCTCAGCTTACGATGGAGTTTACCGGATCTTTGTCGGAAATGCTGCAGCGTCTAGGAGGCCGGTGATTTAAGGGGAAATACTGCTGTCCAACATTGTTTATTAAATTGAAAAACCTTGCAACGCCATCATTTTATTCCTTGTAATTTCCGACAGGTCGAGCGAAGCTGTTGTTTTTCACCAGCCTCCTAGAGTGTGTAAGCGTTTAAAAAGATTCACTCTTCATTTATATACATTTTTGGTATAAAGAGGTAATTATTCATATATCTACACTTATGTTAAACGAATATTTATCTCTATATTTCTCTAAAACTCTCTTTTTTTCTCATGATTTCTCAAAATTCTCGTTTTGAGAATTAATGCCGGCGCCTCATTCTTTCTAACTTCCGATAAAGAGTGGCCAAACTGATTCCAAGTGCTTCTGCTGCTTTCCGCTTCCCTTCTGTGCTAGTGCCGAACCGTTGTAATGCTTGAACAATCCGCTCTTCTTCCATTTCATTAACCTTGTATAGCGATCGAAAGGGATGATTAACTGTTTGAGACTCACTTGTTTCTCCCGCTCTAACGTGATATTGATCCCTGGGCATTTCACGTATCGAAGTTGGCAAACTATTGACAGTAACGAGGTCACCGATCTCTAAGTTTACGATGTATTCCACCATATTTTCTAATTCCCGGATGTTTCCAGGCCAATGGTAATCAAATATTTTCTTTAAAGCTTGAGAGGAAAAACGTTTCGGCTCTTTGCCAAACTTTTTGCAAAATTTATGCATGTAATATTGAATCAGCTCATATAAATCCTCTTTTCTTTCGCGCAAAGGAGGAACGTAAAGTGGAATAACGTTAAGACGAAAGTATAAGTCCTCACGGAATTGGTTATTGACGATCATCGATTCTAAATCTTTATGAGTCGCCGCTATAATCCGAACATCTACCTCGATTGATTTTGTGCCTCCGACTCTCTCAATCCGTCGTTCCTGCAATACACGCAATAACTTCGCCTGTAAATAGAGAGGCATATCACCGATTTCATCAAGAAATAGCGTCCCACCCTTCGCTAATTCAAAACGGCCCGGCTTCCCACCTTTTTTGGCACCCGTAAACGCTCCTTCTTCGTATCCGAACAATTCGCTTTCTAGAAGTGCTTCCGGTATGGCAGCGCAATTGATTGCTACAAATGGGCCTTTATTTCTAGGGCTTAAACGGTGAATCGATTGCGCCAATACTTCTTTTCCCGTACCACTTTCTCCCCGGATAAGCACCGTTGATTCACTTTTCGCGATTTTCATCACCTGCTCTTTCAATGCGATAATGCTCGGGCTTGATCCAATCACATCATCCAAGGAAAACCTCGTTCCATAGCGAGCGAATTTTTCCTGTTCTTGACGTAAAACCGGCTTGGTAAAAAACAAAATAGCTCCTTCCACATTTTTATCTACAAGCAACGGATGCAATCGGCACGAAAACTCCACACAGTCCCCTTTCACATTCCTCATGCAGACAGCCAGACTAGCTACAGGCCTTCCCTGCTTAATATGCTGAGAAAGTGATGTAGATTGGACAAATTCTGTGATGTGTTTACCGATCACAACGATTTGGGGACGTTCCAGTATTTGCTCTGCGGCAGAATTTGTATGAGCGATATATCCTTGTGCATCGACAACTAAGACCGGGTCCCTGATAAATGACAAAAGTCCCTCAACCTCCCTAAGCAGTTTCAAGCGTTCTTTTCTTGCTTCCTCCCAAACCCTCCCGTCCATGTTGATTCCTTCCCTCCTAATCAAGTTTTACGATACCCTATTACAGGCTTGTTATAGTTGACGGTAAATCATGAATATATTCAAACTGTCATGTTTTTATGGAAGAGAGTGTAACGTTATTTGTTCCTAGCATAAAAAAG
Organism: Geobacillus sp. BMUD; assembly: GCF_013096845.1. Taxonomy (NCBI): domain Bacteria; kingdom Bacillati; phylum Bacillota; class Bacilli; order Caryophanales; family Anoxybacillaceae; genus Geobacillus; species Geobacillus sp. BMUD. The sequence continues at coordinate 43,796 of NZ_SDLA01000005.1, read as the reverse complement.
CCAACAAGCATTCATCGGTAAAGTCCCTCCATATACACCACCGTGATCGTCCAAGCAATTTCCTCTATTGAACATTTACGATGATGACCACGCACAATGTCCCATAAGTACATTTCATTCGTAAAAAACCAACCACGCGCCACTACCTCAGGATTTAATTCTGTCCTAGCGAGTCCTTTACGTTGGGAATAAGAAATATCTTGAGAAATTCGTTGGATAAATCGCTCGCGGATTTCTGCCCATTTCGAAGACGCGGCTTGGGAAACACCGATCGCTTGCTCGAATACCTGTAACATGTCGCGTTCCGCTTCCGCCATTTTTAAAAAGGAATACGCTTGACTTTGAATCATTCGTTGTGCTTCCTCCTTTGATGTAGGAAAAAAGGGAAGCTCAGCGATTTGATAAAATTGCCCCATCACATCTTCCATCAGCGTGATCAGAATATCATCTTTCCCTTTAAAGTAAACATAGGCTGTACCATACCCTACACCCGCTTTCTTGATAATTTGGGTAACAGTAGTATCATGGAACCCTTCACGGATAAACACTTCCCGTGCTGCTTGCAATATTTTTTGGCGCGTGGCCACAGAACGCATATGGCGGCGATCGATCGTTTTTTTGCGATCCACTGTATCCCTCCTTAACGATACTCCTTTGCTTCTTAGCATAAGGGGTATAAGACCAAAATAAAAGAAGATGACAAAGCTGAAACATAAAAACAAATATTTAGAACATTTAGTAATTGACATCATGTCAAATTCTTTTGTAAAATCTTTTTAGCATGCATCGAATGAAATAGGAGGTAGATTCATGAACGTCACAAACCTGGAACCTACATTAGAATTTGCCCAAAAGCTTGATCAAGAAGACCCATTACGTCATTTCCGCGATGAATTTTACTTACCGCCAAATTCCATTTATATGGATGGCAACTCACTAGGACTTCTTTCCAAAAGAGCGGAAAAAACACTGTTCACCGTATTACAAGATTGGAGAATATTAGGAATAGACGGTTGGACAAAAGGAACTTATCCATGGTTTGACCTATCAGAGAAGGTGGGCGCCATGTTGGCGCCATTAGTCGGCGCTTCACCGGAAGAAGTGATTGCTACAGGCTCTACCACTGTTAATTTGCATCAGTTAGTTTCTACCTTTTATCATCCAGAAGGAAAGAGGACAAAGATCTTAGCTGATGAATTAACCTTTCCATCAGACATTTATGCGTTGCAGAGTCAGCTTCGTATTCACGGTTATGACCCCAGCACCCATCTGATTCGAGTAAAAAGTCGTGATGGGCGTTTTTTGGAAGAAGAAGATATTATTTCAGCCATGTCTAAAGACGTTGCCTTAGTTATTTTGCCTACTGTTTTGTACCGCAGTGGTCAAATTTTGGACATCAAGCTGCTGACTCATGAAGCACATAAACGTGGCATCTTGATCGGATTCGATGCTTGCCACTCCATTGGAGCCATTCCGCACTCATTTAGTGAGTGGGGGGTTGATTTCGCTTTTTGGTGCAACTACAAGTATATAAACGGAGGGCCTGGCTGTGTCGCAGGACTCTATGTCCATCGTAAACATTTCGGTTCCGCACCTGGCCTAGCTGGATGGTTTGGATCGAAAAAAGACAAACAATTTGATATGGAACATACATTCAGTCCTTCTTTGACAGCTGGAGCTTATCAAATTGGAACACCGCATCTTTTGAGTCTAGCTCCTTTGATTGGATCTTTAGAAATCTTCATGGAAGCAGGAATCGAACGGATTCGTCAAAAGTCTTTGCAACTGACGAGTTACTTGATGTACTTAATTGAACATGAACTTTCTTCTTTCGGCTTTATCATCGGCAATCCAAAGGACAATGCACGCCGTGGGGGACATATTAGCTTAGAACATGAGGAAGCGGCCCGCATTTGCAAATCATTAAAAGAAAATGGCGTCATTCCAGACTTCCGAGCACCAAATATTATTCGCTTAGCCCCGATTGCTTTGTACACATCTTATGAAGAGGTATGGAACGTTGTACAAATTCTTAAGAAAATCATGCAAGAGAAACAGTATAAGAAGTTTTCAAACGAGCGTGAAGTAGTCGCCTAAATAGTAAGGAGGGAGACACAATGACCAAGCCAAATCACTATACGCATGAATCGCAAGAAAAAGACACTGGATTACATCGTAAATTAAAAACGAACCAATTAACTATGATCGCTATGGGATGTGCCATTGGCACTGGGTTGTTTCTCGGAAGTGGCCTTGCCATTCAAACAGCCGGGCCTAGTGTTTTGCTTAGTTATGCCATTGGTGCTTTTATCGTATTGTTGTTGATGGGTTGTTTAGCTGAAATGACTGTCGCTCATCCAACATCAGGTTCTTTTGGAACCATTGCTGATCGGTACATCCACCCCTATGCAGGTTTTATCGTCCGCTATTCGTATTGGATCGCTAATGTCCTCGCTGTAGGGGTGGAAGTGAGTGCCATTGCCGTTTATATGAGATACTGGTTCCCTCATACACCAGGGATCCTATGGATTCTACTATTTGGAGGCATTCTTATTTACGTTAATGCCACTAACGTTCATACGTTTGCTACTTTTGAGTACTGGTTCTCGATGATCAAAGTGAGTGCAGTAGTCCTTTTTATTCTCCTTGGAACCTATGTTATATTCGGGGGATCGGAACAATCTGGAATTGGACCCTCCAATTTCGTTAATGATGGCGGATTTCTCCCATTTGGCTGGTGGGGGATGTGGGTGGCTATCTTTATTTCTCTATTTAGCTTCTTAGGAACAGAAATGATAGCGGTTACATCAGGTGAAGCAAAAGAACCCGAAATTGCCGTTCCCAAAGCATTAAAAGCAACCGTTTTTCGTTTATCGACTTTTTATGTACTCACGATCGCCATCATGTTGATGATCGTCCCATGGAAAGCAGCGGGAATTGACAAAAGTCCTTTTGTGAAAGTAATGGAAATCCTAAACATCCCTGGTGCTTCCGGGGTGGTGAACTTCATTGTTCTCACTGCGGCACTATCGGCGATGAATAGCCAATTATATGCGTCAACGAGAATGATGTTTGCATTGGCACAAGAAAGATATGCTCCCTCTTTCTTTGCTGGGGTGAGCAAAAAAGGGGTTCCGATCAAGGCATTACTCGTTTCTACCGCCGGAATTGCCATTTCAGCCATCGTTTCAGCCCTTCTTCCTGAGACATCGTATACGGTCATGATGGGCATTTCCATGTTTGGAGCCATTTTTACTTGGTTGATGATTTTTGTTTCTCATCTTTTTTTCCGAAACAAGTGGAATCAAACGAATGGTCGCCCATTGCCGATCAAAATGATTGGATTTCCTTACTTAACCATCCTAGGCGGCGTATTATTACTCTGTTTAATGATTACAACTTGGTTTACACCATTTAAAACGATGTTACAGTTTGGGATTCCTTGGCTATTATTGCTAACCATTGCGTATGTTCTTTGGAAAAGGCGCAATGCCACATACCATAACGCAACTTCTTCTACATCATCCGATGAAACGGTCGCGAGCACAAATCAATAATCGTATCCAGCCGATCATTCTACGAAAAGGGTGGGAACATATGCAAAAGAAACAAAATCCATTCGAACTGGAGAAAGGCATTCATACAGATTTCCAAGAAGAAATGTCGTACACAAGCTATCTTCAGCTTGATAAAATTTTATCGAGTCAACGGCGGTTATCTAACCATCATGATGAGATGCTATTTATCATTATTCACCAAACAAGTGAACTTTGGATGAAACTCATTTTACATGAAATGGAAGCTGCTATTCAATGTATTTTAGATGACGATTTAGAACCATCCTTTAAAATGTTTGCCCGCATCTCAAGAATCCAACAACAACTCATTCAATCATGGGGTGTTCTTTCAACACTGACTCCATCAGAGTACATGGAATTTCGTGAATGTTTAGGCCATGCTTCCGGATTCCAGTCTTATCAAAACCGTTTAATTGAATTTGCCCTTGGACAAAAAAATATACACGTTTTGCCTGTCTTCCAACACGATCAGCATATTTACGAACAGTTGGTGAGGGCACTACACGCTCCAAGTGTCTATGACGCAGCGATCAAAGCATTGGCCGTTCGAGGGTTATCTATTGATCAGGAGGTCCTTCAGCGCGATTACTCGCAAAACTACCAGCCAAATGCTAGCGTGGAGAAAGCATGGTTGACGGTATATCGAAATGTCGATCGATATTGGGATTTATATGAGCTCGCGGAAAAGCTAGTAGATATAGGTAGCCAACAGCAAATATGGCGTTATATGCACATGACTACGGTTGAACGAATTATTGGCTACAAAAAAGGAACCGGAGGATCATCAGGTGTCTCCTACTTGAAAAAAGCACTCGATCGGCCGTTCTTTCCTGAACTATGGACATTAAGAACCAAATTATAAAAGACAACAGCAGGAGGCGGAATGATGAGTGCATGGATCGACATCTCCCAACGACTTGATGAACATACTCCGGTATGGCCGGGCGATACTCCTTTTTCCTATCGCATTCGCTGGCACAAAGAGGACAGTGGGTCAGTAAATGTCGGCCAAATCACCATGAGCACACATACAGGCACACACATTGATGCTCCCTTTCACTTTGATAACAAAGGAAAAAAAGTCATCGATCTTGATGTAAATATCTATATCGGACCGGCCCGGGTTATCCATCTTTCAAATCCAAAAAAAATTGGAATCGACGAATTACAACAGATTGACTTAAACGGAGTGACACGCTTATTAATCTACACGGGGGCATGGACAAATCGGAATACATTTCCGGAAACCATCCCCTATATTGATCCGCCATTGGCGCCATACTTAAGAAAATACGGAATTCGTTTGATCGGGGTGGATTTGCCTTCCGTTGACCCGTTGACAAGCAAACGATTGCCTGCCCATCACGAATTGCACCGCTGTGGAATTCATATTTTGGAGGGGCTCGTATTAGACCATGTTCCTCCTGGGGACTATGAGCTAGCAGCCCTTCCTCTTCCCTTAGTAAATGGCGATGGGAGTCCTGTACGGGCGGTATTACGGAAAATGGAATAAAACCATTCAGAGGCACTGGTTTCGTTTGCTTTGGCGGTAATCAAACATCAATGAGGCTTGTTCACCCAAAAACCATCTGTCTTCAAAAATGGCAGGGCGTACTCAATGTTCAAAACAGAGAGATCGCATCAAAGGATGCTACCCTCTAGGAGGCCAGTGATTTAAGGGGAAATACTGCTGTCCAACATTGTTTATCAAATTGAAAAACCTTGCAACGCCATCATCTTATTTCTTGTAATTTCCGACAAGTCGAGCGAAACTGGTGATTTAATCCTGGATACGGCTTTGCAATTTCATTTCTCAACTAGAAAAACCTTGTTGCATCGGTCCTGCTTGTCACGCGTTCTCCCATTGATGAAGGGAATCAGCGGTTTTTCACCAGCCTTCTAGAAGAACAGTGAAAAACGACCAATCCCTTTCATTGTTTGTTCTTGAACAAAAAACATAGCTGTCATAAGGCTTCTCTAATGAAGAAGACCGCCTGAACGTGATGGTCCATTGCATCACTACCTTTCTAATAAAACAACGTCAAGATTAGAGAATAGTGAATGGCCTTGACATATCAGAGGAGGCGTGAAAAAGGGTGTCTCGCTGTTTCGGAGACACCCTCCTGACACTTCCAACCGTTATGATTCTTTTTGAACCAATTCAAGCGGAACAGGGATAAATGGTTCCACTTTCTCCCCTTTGTGAACGCGAATGGCGGCTTCCACAGCTTTTTCGCCAATTAATGCCGGTTTTTGCGCGACCGTGGCTGCCATTTTGCCTTCTTTCACCGCTTTGACCGCATCATCCGTGGCGTCGAATCCAACCACCATCACGTTGTTCATTCCATGGGCTTGCAACGCCTCCAATGCCCCTAAGGCCATCTCGTCATTATGGGCAAAGACCGCTTGAATGTCTTTATGGCTTTGCAAAATGTTTTCCATGACCGACAGTCCTTTCGCCCGGTCAAAATCTGCCGCCTGTTTGGCGACGACCTTCATATTGGCCGCTTTGTCAATGACTTGGTGAAATCCTTCTCCACGTTCACGAGCCGCCGAAGAACCAGGAATTCCTTCTAATTCCACAATGTTTCCACCGTTTTTCAAGTGATCGACAAGAAATTGGGCTGCCATTTTCCCTCCAGCCACATTGTCGGAGGCGATATGGGTGACCACTTTCCCGCCATCCGCGCTGCGGTCAACGGTAATCACTGGAATGTTGGCGCTGTTCGCCGATTCAATCGCAGAAACCACGGCGCTAGAGTCCGTCGGATTGACCAAAAGCACATCGACCTTCTGCTGGATCAAGTCTTCAATATCGTTGATTTGTTTCGCCGAATCATTTTGGGCATCAACCACAATCAGTTCTGCCCCTTTGTCCTTGGCGGCTTTTTCAGCCCCTTCTTTTAATGTGACAAAGAACGGGTTGTTCAAGGTGGAAATGGACAAACCGATTTTGACTTCTCCGTCCTGTTTCGTTTTCCCTTGGCCGCTCGATGCGTTGTTCTGTTCGAGCGAACATCCACCCAACACGCCTCCCGCAAGCAACAATGCTGCCAATAACCCCACTGCTTTTCTCATTTTGATTCCCCCTTGTTTTTTGATCAAATCTATCATGCTTCTTTGCGGCGATCGAGCAAGACCGCAAGAAGAATGACCGCTCCTTTAATGACCTGTTGATAAAAGGAAGATACATTGAGCAAGTTTAACCCATTGTTTAACACACCGATCATGAGTGCTCCCACCAATGTACCAAAAATCCATCCTTTTCCTCCCGATAAGCTGGTACCGCCTAAGACAACCGCGGCAATGGCATCCAACTCGTACGCTGTTCCTGCCGTCGGCTGCGCTGAATTCAAACGAGAAGTTAAAATGAGCCCCGCCAAAGCAGATAACGCCCCTGTTAGCGCATACACATACATTTTCAGCCGGTCCACGCGAAGTCCTGATAGACGGCTCGCTTCTTCGTTCCCGCCAATCGCGTACGTATGGCGGCCAAACGTTGTCTTTTTCAATGCGATATACAAAACGAGATAGACGACGAGCATCAAGATGATCGGCACGGGGATGCCGAAGAAATAACCGCGGCCCATCATCTGAAACAGGATGTCATCAGACGCAAACCCTGTAATGGGACGTCCGTCCGTGTAAACGAGAGTCAAGCCGCGAAACGCCGTCATGGTCGCCAACGTAGCGATAAACGGAGCGACCTTACCTTTGGTGATCAGCACTCCATTCAAGACGCCCATGGCCGTGCCAGCTAACAAGCCGACGAATATGGCGACAAATCCATTGATCCCTTGCGCCATCATTCCCGCTGTTATGGCGCTTGATAGCGCTAACACAGAACCGACCGATAAATCGATGCCTCCCGTTAAAATGACAAACGTCATGCCAAAGGCAATGAGCGCGTTAATCGATACTTGCCGCAACAGATTGAGCCAGTTGTCCATCGTCAAAAAGTCATCACTCAATACGGAAAGCACCATGCATAGCAGAACCAATCCGATCAAAGGCCCTAGTTTTTTCACATCCCATTTCCGCTTTGCTTCCATCATCGATTCCCCCCTGTCGCCGCCCGCATGATCGTTTCTTGATCCAGCCCATCGTTCTCCAAGACCGCCTGAACTTTTCCTTCATGAATCACCATAACACGGTCACTCATGCCTAATACTTCTGGCAATTCGGAAGAGACCATCACGATCGCGACACCTTGAGCAGCCAGTTCATTGATGATTTCGTAAATCTCTTTCTTTGCCCCCACATCCACGCCGCGAGTAGGTTCATCCAAAATGAGGATGCGGGGGTTCATCGCCAGCCACTTTCCGAAGACAACTTTTTGTTGATTTCCACCGCTCAATGCTTTTACCGCTAAATCAGGCGAAGAAGTTTTAATATTCAGCAGATGGATGAATGACAACACCACGTCCCGCTCTTTCGATGACTGGATGAATCCTGCTGTCGCCAATTGTTCCAATTTCGGCAACGTCAAATTCTCATGAACACTCATCTCGAGAACGAGCCCTTTTTGCTTTCGGTCTTCGGTAATCATGGCGATGCCATGTTCTACAGCTTGACGCGGAGAGCGGATGCGCACAGGGTGTCCGTCGATATAAATGTCTCCTTCATCGAATGGTCTGGCGCCGAAAATAGCTTCCATGATCTCTGTTCGCCCTGATCCCATCAATCCTGCAACACCAAGCACTTCACCAGCCCGCACGGAAAACGATACGTTTTCAAACACTCCGATTTTCGTGAGTCGTTCCACACGCAATCGCTCTTCTCCGATGGTGACACGCCGCTTTGGAAAGCGCTCCCCGATTTGCCGGCCGACCATCATTTGCACAATTTCATCAACGTTCGTTTTCTTGACTCGTTTTGTGCCGATGAACTGGCCATCACGCAAAACGGAAATCCGATCGCAAATCGTAAAAATTTCTTCCATCCGATGAGAAATGTACACAATCGCGATCCCTTGCTCCTTCAAGGTTTGAATGACGGAAAACAAGGCCTGAATTTCCCGTTCCGTGAGCGCCGCTGTCGGTTCATCCATAATGAGGCACTTGGCGTTCGTCGAAATCGCCCTAGCAATCTCGATCATCTGCTGTTTCCCGACAGATAACCGGCCGGCGAGCTCTCTCGGGTTCAGGTCCATTCCTAATCTCCGTAAATAGGCAGCGGCCTGTTGTTCCATTTCTTTATAACGAATGACACCCGTTCGCCCGATTTTCGGCTCGCGCCCAAGGAAAATATTTTCCGCCACCGTCAACGTTGGAATGATGTTCAACTCTTGATGAATCACGACAATACCGTCGCGTTCCGCCTCTTTCGGATGGCGGTAATGCACTTCCCGCCCGTTGACAACAATCGTTCCCCCATCCCGATCATAAATGCCGGTCAGCACTTTAATCAGCGTCGATTTCCCCGCGCCATTCTCCCCCATCAACGCATGCACTTCTCCAGGGAGCACTTCAAAATCAACGCCATTCAAAACGATATTGGTGCCAAACGACTTTTGGATCGATCGCATGTCAATTAAGGGCCTCATGGTTTCTGCCCTCCTTTTCTTTCAGACATTTTCCTATGAAAAGTTCACACCAGAACGAAGAATGATATTGGCATAAGGAGTGGCTTCCCCTGTACGAATGACTGCCTTCGCTTCCTTCGTCATGACCTTGAATTCTTCATGAGGGACAAATTGAATCGGCACATCTCTCATTCTGGCTTTAATGCTTTCGTACATGTCTGGATTTTGGGTTTTGATTTCCTCCGCTAATACGATTCTTTCCACGACCAACTCATCGATGACCGCATCCAAGACGGACAAAAAAGGTGGGACCCCTTTGACAACAGCTAAGTCAATGCGCGCCTCTTCGTTTGGAATCGGCAGCCCGCAATCAGCAATCACGATCGTATCGGTGTGTCCTAGCGAGGCAAGCAATGTGCTCAACTCTTTATTTAAAATCCCTTGTTTTTTCATGACTGACTCCCTTCCTGTTTGGCCAAAAATGATTCGACATCCTCCCGTGTCGGCATCCCGGCCTGCGCACCGAGCTTGGTGACCGATAGCGCTGCGGCCGCATTGGCAAACCGGCATGCTTCAGCGAGCGGCTTTCCTTCCGCCAGCGCAACGGCGAGCGCGCCGTTAAACGTGTCGCCCGCCCCAGTCGTATCGACAACCGACACGCGGAAACCCGGGATGAGCTGTTCCTGCCCGTCTTGCCAAATGCGCACTCCTTTCGCCCCTTCAGTGACGATGAGCTTATTGACCAACGTGCGCTCGTCCATGCCGGCAAACAACCATGTGCGCTCATGTTCGTTTGGCGTTAGGAAATCCGCCTGCTCAAGCACGGACGGCGGCAGCGGCTGCGCCGGAGCGGGGTTGACAATGACCCGCACACCACGGCGATGGGCGAGCGAAACAGCCCGCTCGACGACCGGAATCGGGATTTCCAGCTGCAACAGGCAAGCATCGCTTTGCGCGATGATCGATTCGTACTTGTCGAGATCCTCTGGAGTTAAGGCGTGATTCGCTCCGGGCACAACGATAATGCGGTTGTCTTGTTCGGAAATGGTAATCGACGCAATGCCGGTATGTTGATGTGTAACCGGTTTCACACCGTCGACAGAAATCCCTTCGCTTTGCAGGGAGCGAAGGAGCTCCCTGCCGAATGCGTCCTCACCAACCGCACCAATCATTCGCACGTCGGCGCCAAGACGGGCGGCCGCCACCGCCTGGTTCGCTCCCTTGCCGCCGGGAGTGGTGAGAAACCGCTCGCCCAAGATGGTCTCCCCTTGGTTTGGAAAGCGTGCCGCCACGGTGACTAAGTCCATGTTGATACTACCGATCACGGTAATGACAGGCTTGTTCACGTTTGTTCCCTCCTTGACGTCGATTGCCGCACCATTAATTGAACCGGAAGCTGATAATGAATTTTTTCCAGTGGCTTTCCTTCGATTTGTTTGATTAAAATTCTGGCCGCGATGGCCCCCATTTCATAAATGGGCTGAGACACCGTCGACAGCTCAGGGGTGGTCATTTCCGTCAACGGGATGCCGTCGTAACCGATAATCGCAATATCATCAGGGACTCTCAATCCGCACTGCTGAACCGCTTTCAACGCACCGACCGCCATCGCGTCATTGCCGGCAAAAATGCCATCGATCTCATGATCGGTCAAAGCCGCCATCACCGCTTCTTTGGCCTGCTTGAGCTGGTAGTTCCCCTGAATCACTAACCGCTGCTCCCAAATCCCCAGTTCCATCATTTCATCCTGGTAACCACGAAAGCGCTCAACCGCGTTGACCACATGCATCGGACCTTGAATATGAGCGATGCGCCGACATCCCATTTCATACAAATGTCTAGTCGCCAACCGCGCACCCCCATAGTTATCAGCGACCACAGACGGATACCGCTCATGGAACGGACGGTCCAGCACAACAATCGGAACATCCCATTCATCCACTTCATCCGGCGTCAATTGGTTCGTTGTCAAAATGACACCGTCCACATATTTTTGTTTTAACACTTCGATGTATTCTCGTTCTTTTTCGGCTTTTTCATCGGAATTGCATAGAATAACCGTATAGTCATAAATGTTCATTACATCTTCCACCGCGCGCACGAGTTCCGGAAAGAATGGGTTGGTAATATCGGGGACAATCAATCCAACCGTTTTGGATGTTTTTTTAAACAGCGCCCTCGCCACTTCACTCGGCTTGTAATTCAGCTCCTTCATCGCCTGTCTGACGCGCTTCTCCGTTTCTTCATTCACGTACCCGTTTTGATTCAACACCCGCGACACGGTGGCGACGGAGACACCTGCACGCTTTGCGACATCACGAATCGTTGCCATTGTCAATTCCTTCTCTTTCGTTGATGTAACCGGTTACAGATAGTATACATGATTTTGGCGAAGCCATCAAGCATTTTCCTATCCCTTCTCACCCCGAGGCTCCTTTTAAACATGGAGGTCAGTCATATTGTGATTTTCCCCGCCTACGGTTATAATAAGAGTGAAAAAACCATACGATAAAAGCAGGACATTGGCAGCCGCCAATGTCCTGATCAACACGCACGGCTGCTGCAAGAAGTGCAGTGGCCCGGAAGCGAGCAGGAGCAACCCACCCTCACCTAGGCCGAGCAGGGTGGGTTACTTCTCTTTTGACACTGCAATGACTGCCACGACAAGCGACGCAAAAGAAATCATTAAGGACAACGCCTCCGCAACAGTCATCAATCCAGCAGCCCCCCTTTCATCAAGGGAGTCGCCACTGCCCACCCTGCGTAAACCGTGCATTTGTATTATACCATGCTCGCTCCAAGCCAAAAATAGATATTGACAAATTCAGGGCGTTTTTCCATCATAAAAAAACTCCTTGCCCGCCGCAAGGAGTGTTGTTCGCTATTCTTTTTTCCACCGCTCGCTCGCTTCATCCGCCTGTTTGGCCGCCGCCATCATACTCATGATGACAAGCATCACAGACGAACCGACAAACATTCCGGCGATAAACGCGACCACGGTCATCTCTCCCTTTTCTTTGAAACTAGTTATTTGCCATTCTTTCCTTTTTCGCCCCGGCCTATACGTTGGGAGAGTCTACAGCCATATCATACGCCGCGCTGAAGCGAACGATGCCTCGCTTTCCGCCGACGGCAGCAAAAAAACACGATGACTAAAGCGATCAGCGCCCCGCACGAGTCGATCGCCACATCTTTCGGCGTCGCCGTCCGCCCCGGCTCAAACGATTGATGCCATTCATCGGTCGCGGCATAAGCGGTCGCAAACAGCCAAGCGCCGATATACGCCACCTTCCTCGGGAACAGCGCCCGCCAGACCAACACAGCCAAAATGCCGAATTCGGTCAAATGCGCCGCTTTGCGAATGAGGAAGTTCAAGAACGAAGGGCCTTCCTCCTCCCCGCCGCCAAACGGCCAATACGAGAGAATCACTTGCAAGACGTGAGCGGTATTCGCTCCGGTGAACCACGAAGACTCGCTAAACGTGTAAATGACGAGACACCAAAGCATGACGGGGAGCCAGCGGGAGAGAAGTTCTCTCATCGTTTTCACCTGCCAACCACCTTGTTGCCGACAAAGCGAACCAACGAAAGCAGGCGCCTTGCCCGCGAAATCCTTTACCATCATAACAAGGATGGCGATATTTTTCCATTTTCTTTTTTCAAGGCGGGGGAAAACGGTGGTGATTGGAAAATCATCTAGAAGGCTGGTGAAAAACCGCTGATTCCTTTCATCAATGGGAGAATGAGCGAAAAGCAGGACCGATGTAACAAGGTTTTTCTAATTGAGAAATAACATTGTAAAGCCGTATCCACGATTAAATCACCAGCCTCCTAGGTTTGAACCTAAAGAAGGGACCTTCTCCGTTTAAAAAATTCCCTCCATCCAGTGAAGTCCTTCCTCAAGAGAAAATTTCCCCCGTTTATGTTGGACTCAACGCGGGTATAGTAGTAAAAGAAAAATCTGTACATTCTTTCGAGCCAGTACTATAATTTTTAGAAAGAAGGCGAAGTGAGGTAATTCGCGTGCCCCCTGCTTTAGAGAAAATAAACGTGTCATTGTCTTGTTCTCAACATATGAACAATCAGCCGGACAAGAACCTTTCTTTTGCTGAGTTACGAAAAAAGCTGGCCAAACCTGCTCCATTTGGGAAAAAATTGGTGGACATATACAAACAAGGAAGGTAGTTTCGCATGTCGTTTGTCATGACCTATCAAGAAGTTTTAAATGAAAATTTTGGACAAGCGTCTATCTACATTGATGCTTGTTTTATTTTGTCCTATATGGACTCTGATGACCCAAGGGGAGATAAGGTATGTGAGATTCTCCAAAAGTGGGATCATGAAGGGATTCATAAATTAGGGATAAGCACCCATGTATTTGGAGAGGTGTTGCATAACTTATTCATTCAAGAGGTATTGTTGCCGCTAGAAACTTATCACCGCAGTCAATCCCATCGGCCTTCGGCATCTCATCACAACCATCTCCCTAGAGAATTGCACGAAAGCATATCATTCCTCCACAGCGTTTTGAAAAAACAAATCGGCAACTTCTATAAAAAAAATTTCTCGATTAACGTTTCACAGTGATCAAGTCGGTTAAAACGAGCTATCCCTCCCAAAGAGACAAGCTTCAGATTTTTTACAACAACGCAATCAATCGGTATAACGAATTTTTATCTCATTTAAGAGAAAGTTTCCAAGTTGAATTTCTCTGCACAGATGCTAACATTCAAGATTTAGCCTTGGCTCAAATGCGACTTTTGCAACTCGAAGCATATGATGCTTTGCACTATGCCATCGCAACCTACCACCATTATGACTACTTTGCCACGCTGGATGGCGACTTTGTTCATCACCTTTACACCCAAAGCTCTGACTCAGCATCGATCACAAAAATCGTCAAAATCGCCTAGCCCTTTCATCTAATCTCCTTCAGATAGCAAAGTTGAATCCTAGGAAGGACGGCGATGAAAAGAGCAGCTCGCTTCACCGCTAAGGTTTTCAAATGAAGCAACTTGGTGTCGTTCGCTTCTCATTTGACGTGATTGAGCGCCAGCTAGGAACGATCGGCGTTTTTCACCAGTCTTATACGGATTCACCAAAACATCGGCCTCACTCCCTAATGAGCGAAAGGCGGAACCGGTTATTCCGCTTCCGCCAACAATTTTAACGTTGCGCCGACAAACAGCTGCACGCCGATCTCGAGCGCGTCTTCGTCGATCGTAAAGCGCGGGTGATGATGCGGGTACACGATGCCTTTTTCTTCGTTTCGGGCGCCGACGTAAAAGAAGCTGCCCGGCGCTTTTTGCAAGAAGGCGGAGAAATCTTCGCCGCCCATGTTCGGTTTCAATCGGGCGACGGCTTCGTCGCCCAACAGTTCGCGCGCTGTTTCCTCAATGACGCGGGTCACTTCGTCATGGTTGATCACCGGGCGATAACCGTAGTCAAATTGGAACTCGTACGAGGCGCCGTGCGCTTCGGTAATGCCTTTGACAATGCGCTCCATCCATTGCGGCACCGTGCGCCGCAACGTTTCATCAAATGTGCGCACCGTCCCTTGGATTTCGACCTCTCCGGGCAGAACGTTGTGCGCCGTGCCGGCGACAAATTGCGTCACGGATACGACGAGCGGCTCGAGCGGATCGACGTAGCGCGAGACGATGTGCTGCAAGTTCGTCACGACTTGCGCCCCGATGGCGATGGCATCAATCGTTTGATGCGGCATAGCGCCGTGACCGCCTTTGCCGATAATGCGAATGAAAAAGCGGTCCGGTGCGGCCATCATCGGCCCGTACACAATGCCGACTTTTCCGCGCTCCAGCGGCGACCAAAGGTGTGTGCCGATGACGACATCGACCCCGTCCATGACGCCCGCTTGCACCATCTCTTCCGCCCCGCCCGGGAACAGTTCTTCCGCATGTTGGAACAAAAAGCGAATCTCGCCGCGGATGGCATCGCGCAGCTGGGAAAAAATTTTCGCCGTTCCAAGCAGCATCGCCGTATGGCCGTCATGGCCGCACGCATGCATGACGCCGGGATGTTTTGACGCAAATTCAAACGTGTTTTCCTCTTGAATCGGCAGCGCGTCCATATCGGCGCGAATGGCGACGACCCGCCCCGGCTGCTTGCCGACAAGCCGCGCCATCACGCTCGTTTTCGTCGGCCGCGAAAGCTCAAGGTGGCCGAACGATTGCAGCGTCTCGAAAACAAACTGCGCCGTTTTCTCCTCTTGGAACGACAATTCAGGATGGGCGTGCAGATGGCGGCGCCAGGCGATGACGTCCGCTTTCACTTCATCGACGAGTCGTTTGATCTCTTCCCTTGTCATCACGTTCCCCCTCTTTTCCTCTTTGCCTATAATGAATATTATAAAATAAAATTTCCGAATTTTCACTTCAATTCGTTTAAAAGACAAGCAACCCCCCGTTTGTTTCATGAGTGGCTGCTTTCTCAAACATCATTCACAATATTCCATTGTTTCCTTCACCGGTTGTCGCCCTTCACCCGCCGGCGGCCGCCCGATCGACTCGTAGATCAAGCCGGCGGCCGATGCTTGTTTGACGTCATAGCAATTGCGTCCGTCCACCACCAGCGGCGTGTTCATGAGCGCTTTGTAGCGGCCAAGGTCAAACTGCAAGACGGCCGGCCATTCGGTGAAAATCAAGCAAACGTCCGCATTGCGGATGGCTTCCTCGATCGTCTGGCAACAGACGACCGCATCGCCGAACCGGCGGGCGACATGCCCTAGGGCAGCCGGATCCCAGACGCGCACGTTTGCCCCTTCGGCAATGAGCCATTCGATGTTCGCCAAGGCGGGAGACTCGCGCACATCATCGGTGCCGGGCTTGAACGCCGCGCCGAGCACCGCCACCGTTTGATTGCGAAAGTCGCCGATATACGAACGCGCCTTATCGATCAGCTTCCACTTTTGCTTTTCGTTGACATCGATCGCCGCCCAAACCGTTTTGAGCGAATAGCCATAGGAAGCGGCCAGGGCATACAAGGCGTTCGCATCTTTCGGCAGGCAAGAGCCGCCATAGCCAACGCCAGCGCGCAAAAAGCGGCGGCCGATGCGCGGGTCCATGCCGATTCCTTCCGCCACCGCCTCAATGTCGGCGCCGATCCGTTCACAGACGTTGGCGATTTCGTTGATATAGGAAATTTTCAACGCTAAAAACACATTGGCGGCGTATTTGATCATCTCCGCGCTTTTCCGGTCGGTGACCACATACGGAAGCGCAAACGGGGCGTACAGCTCCTTCATCACCCGTTCAGCGCGGTCCGAATCCACTCCCAATACGATGCGCGGCGCCTGTAGCGTATCGCGCACCGCCGTTCCTTGTGAGAGAAACTCCGGGTTGGAAACGACGTCAAACCGCACGCGATGGCGCGCATGCTCGGCCAAAAAGCGGACGGCTTCATCTCCGGTGCCGACCGGCACGGTTGATTTGATGGCGACCAAGCAGTCGCGCTCCGCCGTCAACGCAATGCGGCGCAACACCTCCCAGACGTCGTCGAGCCGCACCGATCCGTCCGGCAATGGGGGCGTGCCGACGGCGATCATGATCACTTCCGCCTCTCGATACGCTTCCTTGTCATCGGTTGTAAAGCGAAGGCGGGCGCGGTTCCGCTCAATGAGCGGCTCCAGTCCCGGCTCGTAAATCGGGATGGCGCCTTCGTTTAACAAGCGGATTTTTTCCGCATTCACGTCCACACATGTGACGCTATGCCCTTTATCCGCCAAACAAGCGGCGGTCACGAGCCCCACATACCCTGTTCCTGCGATCGCGATGTTCATCGTTTTCCACACCTTTATTGATCGTTTGCGGCCGTAGTCGCTTGTACTCATTATAGCGAATCGCCTGCCGATTTTCACGATTTCCGTCCGACCGCCAACATGTTCCAAACAAAAAACCGAGGTGCAATGCAACCCCGGTTATGCGGCGTGTTTTCGGTTCACAACGGTCGGCCAATCGATGAGAAAACCAAGCACAGCACCGATCAGCGCGGGCACCACCCAACCAAGCCCAACGGAAAACAGCGGCGCCCAAGACAGAAGCGGCTCAAGCCATGCCGTTTCCACCCCCATTGCCTTAAACCCGTCGTACAGACTGAACACGCCGGTAAACAGCAACGCCATGCCGTACACTTTCGCCGAGCCGCGGAAAAAGCGGTGGAAAAACGACAAGACGACGAGCACAATCGCCAACGGATACAACATCGTCAACACCGGAACGGAAACAGCGATCAGCGCGTTTAACCCGAGATTGGACATGACAAAGCTAAAGAGGGTCAGCGCGGTGACATAAGCCCGATACGACACAGCCGGAGTCAGCTCGTGAAAATATTGCGCACAAGCGGCCACCAAGCCAATCGCGGTCGTCAGGCAAGCCAGCGCTACAATCACCCCGAGCAGCACCTTTCCGCCGCTGCCAAACAGAAGCGAGTATGGGGAAAAATTAAGTTTCCGGCCCCGAAAAAGAGCGAAAAGAGCATCAATCCCGTCAATACCACATCCCGTGCCTTCATAATCTCCCTCATTTCCATTTTCAAGAAAATAAATTGAGTATTCTGATATATATCATTTCAGTGTATTCTGATATATATCATTTCAGTGTATTCTGATATATATCATTTCAGTGATTTGAACGGTTATCATCTTTGAAAATCCCTTATACCGTTGATTTTTATCCCCGGGTGGAGGGCAGATCGCGCTGTCCGGGAATTTTTTCATAAAAATATTATACTTTTTTAACTATTTTTTCAACCACTTCACTTTTCGGGGGCATCCCGCGCCAGCTGGGGATGTTTCCCTAGCTGACCATGAACCTTTTCCAACATCACTATCAGCCAATGAGGGCATTCATTTCGCCTGGAAGGTTGGTGATTGAAGGAAGCAGACTGCTTTTCTCAAATGGAAACGCTCTGCCGCACGGGTATCGCCTTTTATACGTTCCCCCATCGACCAAGAGAAACAACCGTTTTTCACAGCCCTTTAGAATGTAAAATGGCGCGCTCCATACTCCGATGGATTCACAATCGTATGGACACTCGCTGAATCGCCATTGACGCTGATAAAGTGGCTCGTTTCCTTTGGCCCCAGCCCTCTAACAGTCCCTTGAATACGCCCGATTTTCTCCGGCTCTCCGTTTCCGATGTTCCAGCTGTACAATTCTTCCTTTGCATCATAGCTGTTGCCAAAATACGCATAGTTTCCCCTGACGCATAGAGCGGTCGATCCGTGCAACACTGTCGGCACTTCATATCTTTTCCATGTTTTTGTAAACGGGTCGACTTGAATGAGCGAAAAGTCGCTGTAAGGAAAAAGCCATAAAGTCGAGGCCTTCCCTTTGTTTATCGCATAGCAGTCAACGATCATCGGACAATCTGTTAGATGAGAATGATATTTCCATATTGGCGATCCATCGAATCGAAATAAAACCAATCCTTCCGTCGAAATCCCTTTGCCAAACACCCCTTCATCAAAGTAGCTGATCCAAATCCCTTCTCTGCCAACGGCTATGTCTTCAATGCCGTCACCGCCGCAAAAAGAATGTCGTACAGTTCCATGTAGATCGATCAAAAACACATTATGGCCGCTTCCGTCACTTCTCGCATCCGCCAACAAAACGCGCTCGCTGTCGACCCAACGAATGATCGGAAACCGAACAGCAACAGCTGGACGGAACACGACTCCATTCGCCACACACTCCATCCGGTTGCGATTTTTTTGCACGGCCAACCATCCGTACCGATCGCTCCAATCCGCATCGATCAGCCGAATTCCACTTCGTTCAGAAACAAGCGAATAAAAGGTATAGGTTGTCACTTCCAATGTTCATCCCTCACAGACTATACTTTTTGACGAACATCTTTCTCTAGGTCGATGGGGCTTTTCCCTGCTTCTTTTTACGCGAGGGAAACTGGCCACGTCCAGACCGATAACCGCTTCAAACCGCTTTTCTCGACTTCTTGTTGCGCAAGGGGACCCCAACGGGAACAAGTGTGCACCATCAGCCGGAGGACTATCTGCGGCCAAAAGAAAACCGGGAGAATTCCCGGTTGCGCAGCGTGTTTCCGTTCGCTTGATGACAGCCGATCGATCACAAGCAACGAACAGACCGCCAGGCCGCGATGTCTCTCGTTGTTTATTCAAAATTTCTATACCGCATCTCGTACTCTACAAGCCCACGACCTCGATGTCTCTCGTTGTTTATTCAAAATACCGCTTTACCGCAGCCGCAATCGCCGTTGTCACCGCTTCCTGATAGCCGTCTGTCGCCACCGTCGCCGCATCCGAGCGGTTGCTTAAATAGCCGAGCTCAAGCAGCACAGACGGCTGTTCATTTTCCCGCAGCACGTAATAGTCGCCAAACGCAACGCCCCGGAACGGCAGCACAGAAAGCTGCGAGAACGGGCCTTGGAACGACTGCGCTAAACCGTAGTCGGCAAATCGGTCATAATAGTAGACAGTGATGCCAGAGGCCGCAGGGTCCTCAGCACTGTCGTAATGCAAGCTGATAAAGGCATCGGCTTGATACAGGCGGGCCGCGGCGACGCGCGCCGACAGCGGCACGTAATCATCCCCCGTGCGCGTCAACACGACTCGGGCGCCGAGTTTTTCCAGTTTTTGTTTGAGCCGCTCCGCCGTTTTGATCGTCAGCGCTTTTTCCATGACGCCGTCCACGCTTTGCGCCCCGCCGTCCTTGCCGCCGTGGCCGGCGTCAAGGACGATCGTTTTTCCGGCAAGCGCTTGAATCGGTCCGCGCGTCCATGAATACACATACGAGCCCTGCGCCTGTTTGGGCAAAGAAGCGAAGCGAGTCCCCACAGCCATGGCGGAGGCAACGGCGTCTTCGTTGTCAGCACCCGGCGCTTGCTTGCCATCCGTTTTGATATAATCCGCCGCTGCCCAACCTTCCAGCCCCGAACGCGTCTTGATTTGATACCAGCCTCGCTTCGCCGCGACAATCTCGACGCGGTCTCCCTGCCCAAGCCGTCCGATCCGTTCCGCTTCCAATGACGGCGCCGCCCGCACGTTCAATGAATCCACGGTCACCACTCCCGTTTGCACCGCACCTGCTGATTCAGCGGTGGTCAGATACGACGCCGCCACCCAGCCGATGGCATCTTCGCTCACCACTTTTTTCCATTGACCCTCTTCTTGAATGACGGCCACTTGGTCTCCCTGCCTCAAATAGCCGATCACGCGCCCGTCGAAACTTGGTTTTTGGCGAAGGCGAAGCTTGTCCACTGTCACTTTCTCCATTCGTTCAACGGGAGCGGCGTACGTCGCCGCGAGCCAACCGATTTGTCCTGATTTCCATTGGATTTTCATCCAACCGCCTTCCTCCGCGACCAACGGATACGTCTCGCCGCGGTGAACGGTTGCCCATAAGCGGTACGGCACGCCCGGCCCTTGGCGGACGTTGACCTGATCCGCGGTCACGACGACAAACCGTTCTGTTTTTTCCTTTTCCCCTTCAGCCCCTGCCGGCCAGGCCAAGGCCACTATCCAACATAGACAAAACCATGCGGCGAGCCATCCTCCCCGCCTCATGCGCTCTCCCTCCCCGCTCTCTCGTTCTACATATATGGTTCGCCCACTCAAGCTAGTTTCCTGTCTGTCTACTGGAAAAACCGCTCGACAAAACAGGCGTTATAGCGGCACCCCGCGACATCTTCCCGCGCGAGGAAACAGCCAATCCGTCTTTTCTTCTCCGCTCAAGAGATTGCACACCGTGAAGCGCCCTCCCCCTCAAACCGAACGATTTCGTCAAACGATGGGATCGCTTCCGCCCACCGCGCCAACTGCGCCTGCACGGCCGGCCGCCAACGCGCGACGCTAGCTGTGCATTTCCGTGAGAAGCACATAGCGCTCCGCTTTCCAGCATGCTATAATCGAAAGATAGATAATCGAACGGAAAGGACGGACCGACATGCTGCAAACCACCGTTTCCAAACCGCTCTTGCAACAGGCGGCGAGCGAATTGATCAAGGAATTCCCATTTTCCATCTTCCACCCTCTGATTCAAAAAGGGCGCGACCTAGCCAGAAGCGGCCTCGTCTATAATGTCATGGTCGTCAACAGCCATGAAGTGGAAGGGGTCGTTTCCGACACCACCCCTCATGAAGTCATGCTTGATTTGACCCATGCCTCCCGCCGCCATCGCTGTCCTTGTCCGACGGAAGGGTTATGTCCGCATATTTTAGCTCTATTTTTCTATGTCTACGGCAATGTCTTCGACAACGGGGAACTGTTTCGCCTTTGGAAAAAAGGGCAAATCAGCGCCGCGCCGAAAGAACTGGCCGCCCATGAACCAAACACGCCGGCTGCAAAACGGACAGGGAAAACGGCAAGCCTTCCGGTCGTTGCCCATGAAACCGTTGAAGACTGGTGGGACCAATTCGAACGACAGTACGAAGACTTTTTCGCGCGCCAGCAAAGCGGAACCAACTGGCCGTATCGATTGGCCTTCCAGCTCCTTCCGAAGCTGGGCAAAAACGAAGGAAGGCAGGCCGGCGCCCGTCCGTTGCGGGAGCTTCACGCCGCTCTGTTTTTGCTGGAAAAACTTCGCGAGTACGGAGAGGCGCAAGGGTGGAGCGACGGCGGATTCAGTTCTTACCGGCAATTTTCGTGGCATCAGGACGTCAACTATGTCGCTGGCCGCGCCTTGGCCGCCTTGGAAGCATTCTCCACCCAGTCGCCGCCGCGATCGCTCAACGCCTTGGTTGAACAGACGATTTTATACGTTCGCGATGGGCTGTTTTGGGAAGGGGAGCTGTCGCCGTTCGGTTATGACCTTTACACCACCGCCTGGGAAACGCTGTTTACCAAGCCAGCCTGGCGCCAAGAAGAACGGGCCGAACTCCTTCGTCTGGCCAAAAGCCAAGACAACATCCGCGCCGCCATGGCGGCTGCTCATCTTTCCTTCCTGCTTGGCGAAGACGACGAAGCGATCGCGCTTTACCGCGCGTTCCCCGATCAGGCAGGCGTGTTTTTGGCGGAATGGTTCGGACGATTCATCCAAAACGGCCTCCTAAAGCGGTTTGAAGCCGTCTGGGAAAAAACAAAGCGCGACTGGCCGCTTTATCTTTCGCATATCCCCGCTTTCGCCCGAAACAGTTTTTTAGGTGAAGCCGCGCACTGGTTCGAAATGTACGCCCGCCACCGAAATCGCCCGAACGCATGGGAAGAGTTTTTGCAGCGCAGCCTCCCATACAGCGTCAACGAGTACACTCATTTTTTGTATAAACAAAGACGCGATCAGGAACTGGTGGATCTATTCTTATGGGCGAACATCACCGCCGATGAGCTGCCTCCGCCGATGCTCAAAACATTGCAAGCGCGCGGGACAGAGCTCGTCATGCCGTTATATCATCGCACGGTGGTGAAGCTGCTCAACGAGAAAAACCGCTCGAGCTACCAAAAGGCTGTCCGTTATTTGAAAACGTTGCGGGCTCAGTACCGCTCCATCAAGCGGCTCGATCAATGGGAGGCCTATCTCGAACAACTGCTCGCCCAGACGGCGCGCCTGCGCGCGTTTCATGAAGAATTGAAGAAAGGAAAATTGCTTCCATGAAAGCATTGGAGACGATTCAAATTTCCTGCCGGTGGAATGAAGAGCTTCGATGCTTCGAGCTCTCCGGTTCCACCCATCCCTTTTCATGGGTTTCACCGTTATTGGCCTGGCATGAAGAAACGTTTTACGGCACCATGATCGAAATCGAAAACAACATCGTGCGGTTATCGCCTTGGCAAGCGCTCACTTGGTTCGCGTTGCGTCCGCATTCGCGCTTTTCAGCCATTGAATGGGCAGACGAATTCACCGCCCGCTTGGAAGCGTGGGCGAAGCACATCTGGAACGATGTGCGCGAGCGCCGCTTCCTTCCTGATGCTTCCTTATGGAAAAACACAGGCGGCGCATGGAACGAGGCGGGACGCACCCGTTGGCGCGGCGCGGACGATGACCCCGATCCGTTCGTCGCCACATGGCGGTCGCTGGCGATCGCCGACTGGCTCTCCCGCGACCCGGAACTCCGCCGCCTCTGGGGCGAAATCGTCCAGGCGTATCCATTGATCGCCGCTCAGAGCGGCCAATGGACCGGAACAGAGGAGGACTGGCTCGAACAAATCGGCTGGCTCGGCGACCGGCCGCCGTTTACCGTCGGCTTGCGCCTTACAGAACCTAAGAAGGACGGGGAATTATGGACGCTCGAGCCGTTAGCCCTCGCCCTCGATGACAGCGTCATCGCGCCCCTTGATCATCTGCCGCGCGCTTGGCGTCCATATGAATCATCGGTCGCCCGGGCCATTCACCGCATTCGGGCAATCGTGCCATGGCTTGGCGATGAAAACGAGTCTTTGCTTCGCGAATTGTCCGATGACCAAGCGTGGCGCTTTTTATCGGAAGAAAGCTTAAAGCTGACGGAAGCGGGTGTGAGGCTGCTGCTCCCTGATTGGTGGCATGACATTCGCCAGGCGCAGCTGGCCATTAAAGCGAAGTTGTCCCCTTCCGTCCGCACCGAATCGCTCTTTGGACTCGAACGGCTCTCCGAGTTTGACTGGCGGGTGGCGGCCAACGGCATCGAATTGACGGAAGAAGAGTTTGCCGCGCTGGCCGAACAACAACGGCGCCTCATCCGCCTGCGCGGCCAATGGCTCATTCTCGATCCCGCCTTAGTCCGCCGCGCCCAAGCGCTCATGGAGAAGGCGAGAAAAGAAGGGGTGCCGATTCATGACGTCGTCGCGCAAACGTTATTGGCGGAAGCCAACGAACGCGAAGAGGCAACGGATGAAGCGATCCCGATCCACATCGACGTTCATGACCAATTCCGGGCGCTGATCCGCCAGCTGCAAACGATCGATGAGCTCCCTCGCGCGAACGTGCCGCCATCGTTTCACGGCGTGCTCCGTCCGTACCAGCAACGCGGCGTCGACTGGCTCGTCTTTTTGCGGCGATTTGGCTTCGGCGCCTGCTTGGCCGATGACATGGGGCTCGGCAAAACGGTGCAGCTGCTTGCCTATTTGGCTTACGTCAACGAAACCGAGCGCCCGAACGCGCCAGCTCTTCTCATTTGCCCGACAAGCGTAATCGGCAACTGGCAGAAGGAATGCGCCCGCTTCACCCCAACTTTGCGCGTCTACGTGCACCATGGGCCGAACCGGGCGAGAAACGATGCCTTTTTGCAGGCGGCAGGGGAGGCTGATCTCGTCATTACGTCCTACCACCTTGCCCATTTGGATCATGACGATATAAAACAGATCCATTGGCATGCCATTTGCCTTGATGAAGCGCAAAACATCAAAAACGCCCAGACGAAGCAGGCGCGCGCCATCCGCCGCTTGAACGGCAACCATAAAATCGCCCTATCCGGCACGCCGGTGGAAAACCGTTTGAGCGAGCTTTGGAGCATTTTCCACTTCTTAAATCCGGGCTACCTCGGCAGCGCCGCCGAATTCGAACGCCGGTTTGCCGGTCCGATTGAAAAAGACGGTGATGCCCGGAAAAAAGCGGCGCTCCAAGCGCTCATCCGTCCGTTTCTGTTGCGGCGGACGAAAACCGATGAAGCGGTCACCCTCAATTTGCCGGATAAAATCGAGCAAAAAGAATACTGTCCGCTCACCGTGGAGCAGGCGGCTTTGTACGAGCAGCTCGTCAACGACACGCTCGAACGGGCGAAAGCGGCGAGCCCGTTTGCGCGGCGCGGGTTGATTTTGCAGATGATAAACGGCATCAAGCAAATTTGCGACCACCCAGCGCTCTATTTAAAAGAACGCCAACCGCGCCAACTGGTCGAACGGTCGCACAAGCTGGAAAAACTCGTTGAACTCGTCGAGCAAATTCGGGCGAACAACGAGTCTTGCCTGATTTTCACCCAATATGTCCGGATGGGGGAAATGATTCAA
This sequence comes from Geobacillus sp. BMUD, assembly GCF_013096845.1. Lineage (NCBI taxonomy): Bacteria > Bacillati > Bacillota > Bacilli > Caryophanales > Anoxybacillaceae > Geobacillus > Geobacillus sp. BMUD. The sequence continues at coordinate 18,785 of NZ_SDLA01000005.1, read as the reverse complement.
GAGCTGCTGTCCGACCTGTTGGATGAGCGGGTGCTGTTTTTGCACGGCGGCGTCCCGAAACCAACGCGCGACCGAATGGTTGAGGAGTTTCAAGCCCAACACGCGTCGATTTTCCTGCTGTCGCTCAAGGCGGGCGGCACCGGGCTCAACTTGACCGCCGCCAACCACGTCATCCATTTCGACCGTTGGTGGAACCCGGCCGTCGAGAACCAAGCGACCGACCGCGCCTACCGCATCGGGCAGACAAAATTCGTCCACGTCCATAAGCTGATCACAACCGGGACGATTGAAGAAAAAATTGACGAGATGCTGGAACAAAAACAAGCGCTCGCTGATGTGATCACCGAAGGCGAAGCGTGGATCACCGAGCTGTCGGACGATGAACTGCGCGACTTGCTCGCCTTATCCGCCGCAGCGAAAGGAGACGCTTGATCATGACGGAAGAAAAGCCAAAGCGCAAGAAAAAAACGGCGGAAAACCCGTGGGAGAAATTGCTGAAGCGGATGGAAGAAAAAGTGAAAGAGCGGGAAAAGCGGCAAAAGCAACCGTAAAGGTGAGCGATGAACGCCGCCTCAATCCATTCCATAGGCAATGGTTTGTCCTTCACCCAAGCATGAAAACCATGGCTCGTCGGCTTCGGATTTTCATAGAAAAGTTCCATGGGCAGCGCGATCTGCTACCCTCCACCTAGGGATGAAAATCCGCGTCAGTGCGGCAGTTTCACGGAAAGTGCCATGGGCAGCGCGGTCCGCTGCCCTCTACCCAGAGATGAAAACCAACGCTTGCCAGCGTGGGATTTTTCACGGAATCCATGGTCAATCGTTCACCCTTAGGCATGAAAATGACTGATGAAGGTGCGCACATTTTCTAAGAAACAGCGTGGGATTGCTCCCACGCTGTTCGCTTTCAAGCCATCCTCTCGGCATCCTATCAATGAAACAACTCGGCCATATCGATTGCGAGCCCGGGGAAATACACAGAGCGAACCGTTCCTGTTTTCACTTGAACATCCGCCTGCTCATAGAGCCGTTCTTTATTGAGCACATACACCGTCACAGCCTGTTTCATCGGATTGACTATCCAATATTCATGGACACCGCACGCCATGTACAAATTGAACTTTGTGACAAGATCATGCGCCTGGTTCGACGGACTGAGAATCTCGACGATCAACGGAGGAACCCCGATATACTTCGCTCCATCCAGCCCTTTTTCGCCGCAAATGACCGTCAAGTCGGGAACCACCACATGTCGTTCCCCTGTTTGCTCATCGACCAGTTCCACATCAAGCGGCGCTGCCAACACATCGCACGGCTTTCCTCGAAAAAACAAACTGAACTGAAAATGAAGGCGGCTCGAGATGAGCTGATGCCGAACGCTTGGCGACGGGGTCATATACACGGCCCCATCAATATACTCTAAACGATCATCGCTTTGTTCACGCAGGACCCAATAGCGCTCATACGACACACCAGAAGCAAGCGGCAAAGACAACGAAGGCCCCTCCCCATTCCCCTTTTTTCTCAGTATACCGGATGGCTTCAGACGGGGCAACGGGAGGAAAATGGCCTTTCCTAGGAAGGCGGTGATTTAAGGGAGTAGGGCGCTTACCCGCCTCGTTTCGCAAATACAAAAAACCCCGCGGCAGCAGTCCTGCTTTTCACACGTTCCCCCATCGATCAAGAGAAACAGTTGTTTTTCACCGGCCTTCCAGGAGAGCAACTTGCCCCTGATTACCACCGGCCATTGTTGTCTATCCTCCAAACAAGCCACGTTCATGTCAAACATGGAGAAACCAATCATTGTTGACCTATCGTGTGAAACCGATCAACGTTTATGTCAAACCGACCTTCTTCCTACCAAGCAAGAAACATCGCGACCAAACGGAAAAAGGATCGGCCGCCAGCCTTCCTCATCAAGAGAAGGTCTGTCGTGCCGATCCTTTTCGCTAAACGGAAGCATACATCCGATCAAGTTCTTGCGCCTCGTACTTGACAAACGGGTCGATCAGGGAAATTTTTTGCGCCTCGGCATCGCCGACGCCGGCGTATAGCTCGGCGGTGCCGTCTCCTTTGCGGATCAAGCCGCCGCTGAAGACGACGTTCGTCAAATCCGGCCGCTTCGCCGGTCCATCCAAAAAGTGGGAGCGAAGCGCCAACAATTCCAGATCTGAGCGCTCCATCGTCTCCGGATTCAATACGAACACCATCGGATAGTAATGGCGGTTGCCGTGCTCGTCAAAGCAGGCGATATGGCCAAGCGCCCCAACGAGCCCGTTTGCCAACAAATGCGCTTCATTCACACCGCCCCATTCCTCATCGGTGAATTGGGCGTCAAGCAGCGGAGCGGCTTCAATGACGTCCGGCGTCAAGTCATCAAGTGAAACAATGCGAGTAAAGCCGATCTTTCCGCGTCCACCCTTTTCCCCTTGCGGCCGGGTGAAAACGCCGATTGAGCCGTCTTTCAGCTCGACAAGCCGAATATCTTTCATCCCGTCCGGCCCCTGCGCGAACGGTTTCAGCCCACGGATGTTCGGGCCGCGGTAAAAGACCGTCCGCCAACAATACTCGCCGCTAAACACCGGATGCGGAAACGTTTCCACCCCGCCAAACACAAGCTGGCCGTGAATGCGCGCCACAAACGGATCTTGCAAGGCAAACACCGGCGCTCCTTCGCGTGGAATCCAAACCCCATCGCGCTCCACGAAAAAGTACACTTCCGACTGTTCGCTGTCCCGCGATTCGACGCGGCCAGCGATAACCACCTCGCCGTCATCTTCAAACGGCGCGGAAATATTATAAACGTCTCGATCCCCAACACCCGCAAAGCGCAATTTTTGCGGCTCAAACGGCTGTGGGGCCAGGCGGAATTCATCGACTAACACTTGGCATGTCTTCAATGTCGGTGATTGGAACAGCATCATCATCCCTCCAGGCGTTGCCAAAAACGCCGTACGCCTTGTTTTTGGCTGTTGTCCCTGAACAGGCTTGCACAGGAAATGTTCGTTGACTTCCTTTTCCCCAAGTCCCATTCATCGGACAGGAATGGCAGCGCCACCTCCTAGGCTAGACAAGGAAGTCCATGAAACTCGTTTGTGTGTTATATTATAATATGATATGGAGAATTGTGAAACACGTTATTGTTTGCCAAAAAAAGAAGGGCCAAGCGTCTGTCAAGGCCCTTTTTCTTCCTTATTCATCTGGCTGAATGTGACGGATCAACGACTCATCGATGTCCACAACCACAAACTCCACATCCGTTACCGGCTCGAGCACCTCGACAAACAACCGCGCCACTTTTTCTTTGTCAAGACCCCCAACACCTGTCCCGAGCGCCGGAAGCGCCACCTTCTTGATCCCGTGCTCCCGGCAGTGCGCGACCAGCCGCTCGAGGCATTGGCGAACGATCGCATACGACGTCTCCCCTGCCGGCTGCTTCATCGTCACAAGATGGATCACACCGCGAAACGGCAACGTTCCCGCCCCCGTCACATACAGATCGCCCGGCTGTGGATCTTGCGCTTGGCAGATGCGGATCGCCTCTTCCTCAATCACGCGTCCGCCCGCTCGGCGAATCGCCGCCGCCACCCCGCCGCCCATCGGCCCGATGCCGTTGGCGGCATTGCAAATGTACTCGACCCCTTCCACCTTCGTCAAATCGCCGACCATGGCGCGAATCACCGTTCATCCCTCCTTGCTTCGCCTCGCGGCTAGTTTGCGCAAAACATCACAGAGGACAACGGCATGGTTATGCCGCTCGTCCTTGGCCGCATACAACAGCGTCACCGTCCCGGAAAGCCCATTTTTCGGCGTATCCCTTTTTGATGAATACATAGAAGGCCGGTGATTGAATAGCACATACCGCTTCCCAGCATCGTTTCTCCAATAGAAAAACCTCATAACATCGGGTCTTCTTTTCATACGTTCGCTCATGGATGAGGAAAAACCGCTGTTTTTCACCAGCCTTATAGAAAAATGCCGCTAAACCATTCGCTTCGTCCTTTTCACTATTCTCCACCCCGTTTGACGCGGGTGGGCGTCTGTCATTTTTTGTGCGCACCGTCGCCCTGTTCGCTGTTCACTGCCCCTGATCCCTTTGCCTCCGCTACAATCCGCTCCAAAAACGAAAGCAAGTCACTCCGCAGCTCCTCGTTTTGCAGAGCAAACTCAATCGTCGTTTCAATAAAGCCGAGCTTCTCTCCGACATCGTACCGTTTTCCCTCAAACTCGTAGGCAAAGACACGTTGAATTTCGTTGAGCCGCCCGATCGCATCAGTGAGCTGAATCTCCCCACCTGCGCCAACTTCCTGTTTCTCTAAAAACAAGAAAATTTCCGGCGTCAACACGTATCGCCCGACGATCGCCAAATTCGACGGCGCCGTGCCCGGAGCTGGTTTTTCCACGAAGCGACGCACCTGGTAGCGGCGTCCTTGCTGCTCAAGCGGGTCGATGATCCCGTAGCGATGCGTTTCTTCCTCCGGCACGCGCTTAACGCCGATCACCGAACTGAACGTCTGTTCATACTGCTCAATGAGCTGTTTTAAACAAGGCTTTTCCGCCTGGACGATATCGTCACCCAACAGCACCGCAAACGGCTCGTCTCCAATGAAATTGCGCGCGCACCAAACCGCATGCCCCAGCCCTTTCGGCTCCTTTTGGCGAATGTAGTGGATGTCGACCTTCGACGGCTCTTTCACTTTCTCCAGCAGATCCAGCTTCCCTTTTTGCTTGAGCATCTGTTCCAACTCAAACGCGTAGTCAAAATGGTCCTCAATCGCCCGCTTCCCTTTCCCGGTGACGATGATGATGTCCTCAATGCCTGAGGCGATGGCTTCTTCGACAATATATTGAATCGTCGGCTTATCAACGATCGGAAGCATTTCCTTTGGCATGGCCTTCGTCGCTGGCAAAAACCGCGTTCCAAGTCCTGCTGCCGGGATGATGGCTTTGCGCACCTTTTTCATTTCTGCTGTTCCTCCTCCATTCCACGATGATCGACCGTTGGCACCCTATCTAGAAGAGCGGTGATGGTAAGGGAGTATGCCGCTTACCAGCCTCGTTTCTCAAATAGAAAAACCCTGTAGTATCGGTACTCCTTTTCACACGTTCCCCATCGATCAAGGGAAACAGCCGTTTTTCACCAGCCTTCTAGAACTATATCCTTCGATCAATGTTTACATCGATTTAGCATTGTATGGTGAACAGTTGCGTTGTTTTTATTATACCAAATCCTGTGGAATGGAAAAGAAACGAAACCGTTGCGCCAACCCAAAAAGAAACGCCCGGCCGTTCGGGCGTTTCCATTCTGGCATCGCCACCGGCGGGCAAACTTTAAGGTTATACTTTCACAAGCGAATCCAAAATCTCGCCGAGCTTCAGCTCGACGCACGCCATCGACGTATCGGCGGCGCCGTAATACATTTTCACGACATCGCCCTCAACGAGCGCTCCGCACGAGAACACGACACGCCCGAAAAAGCCGTTCACTTCGTAATCGGCCTCCGGCTCGACGAGCGGCCGCTCCGAGCGGGCGAGAACTTTCGATGGATCGTTCAAATCGAGGAGCACCGCCCCCATGCAGTAGCGGTGGTCTTCCGACGCCCCGTGGTACAGCTCAAGCCAGCCGTGCTCCGTCTTGATCGGCACCGCCCCGCCGCCGATGCGGGCGCTGTCCCATTTTCCTTCCCGCAAACCGAACAAAAAGCGGTGGTTCCCCCAGTAGCGCAAATTGTCCGACTCCGCGATCCACACCTCAGGGCGGCCGTTGCTTCTTGGCACCGGCCGATGAAGGGCGTAATACTTGCCGTTGATCTTCTCCGGAAAAATGAGCACATCTTTGTTTTCCGGCGCGAAGATCATGCCATGATGCACAACCGTCCGGAAATCCGTCGTTGACACCATCGCTTCGCCGACTCCTTTGGGTGAGACGGCACTGAAATAAATGTAATACGTTCCATCAATACATGTGATGCGTGGATCCTCAATGCCAAACGTCTCAAGCTCATTGGACGGATAGACGAACGGCCGATCCTCAATCGCAAACCGCCGCCCATCTTGACTTCGGGCGAGGCGCAAATAGGAAAGCGACGTCAAATACAAAAACCGCTCCGTCCCTGCCTCTTTAATGACCCTCGGGTCGGAAAAATCATAGCGCGGGTCGTCCTTGCGGAACTCGTAAACATCGACCTTCCCCGTCCGTGGATTCCACACCGGCGCTTTCACCACGTTCGGGTCATCCGAAACCGGCCGCTCGGCCACCCGCAGCAGCAGCAACACTTCCCCTTGAAATTTCGCCACCCCAGCGTTAAACGCCCCGATCACTTCAAATCCGTCATGGTACGGCGACACATCGTTCGGTGTAATCAGCGGGTTTTCTTCGTAGCGGTAAAGGTGCATCGTCACCCCTGCCTTTCGTATTTCGTAAATGGATCAACAATCGTTAGTTTTTGTGCTTCTGCGTCACTTGTTCCAGCATAAAAATCGGCCGTGCCATCCTCTTTGCGAATCAGTCCACCGCTAAACACCACATCCGCCAAATCCGGCCGCTTCGCCGGACCGTCGAGGAAATCGGCTCTGGTGGCAATCAACTCCATGTCCGACGCTTCCCCGGTATCCGGATTGAACGCAAACACCATTGGATAATAATGACGGTTCCTCTCCTCATCAAAGCAGGCAATATGCCCGAGAACGCCGACCAACCCATTGGCAAGCAAATGAATTTCATTGGCGCCTCCCCATTCCCCGTCCGCAAACTGGCCATCAATCAACGGGGCGTCTTGAATCGCTTCGACCGTCAGTTCCTCAAGCGAGCCGACACGGGTGAATCCGATTTTTCCGCGTCCGCCTTTTTTCCCTTGCGGACGGGTGAAAACCCCGACCGATCCATCCTGCAGCTCGACAAGGCGGATGTCTTTCATCCCATCAGGCCCCGTAAAGAACGGCGTCAAATCATGGAGCGTCGTTCCTCGGTAAAACACCGTCCGCCAATACAGCATCCCGCGCAGCACAGGATGAGGAAACGTCTCCACACCGCCAAACACCAAATGCCCGTGCACCCGCGAAACAAACGGATCCTGCAGCGCAAACACCGGCGCCCCTTCCCGCGGCACCCATGTCCCTTCACGCTCGACGAAAAAGTATACTTCGGATTGCTCACTGTCTCTTGCTTCCACCCGTCCAGCAATGACCCATTCGCCACCGTCTTCAAACGGCGCGGAAATGTTGTACACATCCCGCCCTCCAACGCCGGCAAACACGAGTTTCTCCACCCGAAGCGGCTGCGGTGCGCGCTGGAATTCCTCAAGCAATGTCTTGCATGTTTTCCTTGTCGGCGTCCTCAATAGCATCCATATCCCCCTAACTCTCTCATTTATCACACGAATAATCAAGTTACAATATAGTAATTAACAATATGCATTTTCACATTACAAAACGATAAACTATCAAGTCAATATCTTTTCGATATTTTTACTCAATATTACGCGCACCATGTTAGGTTCATACCTACAGTATCAAATAAATAACGCAAAACGATGTCTTGTAAGCAAAAATGAAAACGACCCCTCCAAACTATGTAATTTAAGTTTTGTTAATTGACAAAATCGAAAAATAATGTAATAATCAGGTTACAAAATACTTTATTTTTTAACTGCTATTGTTAGCGCTACCAAAACAGTTAACAAAAAGGGGGAGAACAATGTGAAAAGAAACTTTTGGCGAAAAGTCATATCTGGAGTCGCCGTTGCTTTCATGTTAACTGGAATGATTGGATGCTCTGACAGTTCAAACACAGCGAAAGAGGGCTCCTCTTCGTCTAGCAACAAAAAAGTAGAATTAAAGGTTGGAACCTGGGCAGGTGCTCAGGAATTAAAAGAATTCCAAGCAATCGTCGACAAATTAAATCAACAAGCAAAGGACTATCATCTAACAATCCAAAGCATTCCAGCTGATTATTACAAGAAAATTCAAACGATGGCTGCTGCTAAGCAAGCCCCTGATTTATTTTGGCTATCCCAGGAGTACATACCTATGTACGCGAAGTTAGGAGTAATCTCACCAATTGATGAATATGTAAAGGATCACCCAGAAGTAAACCTTGATGATTACTTTGAAGGGCCATTGAAAATTGGGGAAGTAGATGGAAAATTGTATGGCCTTCCTTGGATTAACCAACCAGTAATGCTCTATTATAACCAAACACTCTTTGAAAAGTATGGAGTGGAACTTCCGAAACCGAACTGGACATGGGAGGATTTTAGAAAAGCAGCCATCAAGCTGACAAAGGATACAAATAACGATGGGAAAGTTGACCAGTTTGGAACTGTTGTTGATGGATGGCCGCCAATCGCACTCTGGATTTGGACATATGGTGGAGAAATTGTCGACAAAGATGGGAAAGTGCGCATCGATGAGCCTGAAGCAATCGAAGGCATTAAAATGTTTGACCAACTAATCAACAAAGATAAAGTAACCCCGTCTAAAACACAGGCCCAAAATACCGGTGGACCTGAAATGTTCAAAACTGGAAAAGTAGCTATGTTCTTCGGTGGGGCTGGTGACGATTTGGAAAAACAAATCGGGGACGCATTCAAAGTCGGTATGACAAAAGTACCTCATGCAACGAAAGAAGCGACATTCAGTTGGATCGCTGCCACCGTTATGTCAAGTACAACGAAAAACAAAGAAGTAGCAGCAGAAGCGCTGATCGATCTAACGAACGCGATTCACGAGTGGAAAATACTTCCCCCAACAAAATCAGATTTAACAAATGTAGCGAAAATTCGCCCTGACAAAGCATATGCTATTGATGTAATCAAAGAAAGCTCGACCATTTCGCGTGGCTTCAATAACCAAGATAAACAAAATGAATTGGATACAGCGATTTGGCAACAGTTGTATGAACCAATCCTTTTAGGCAAAAAATCGCCTGAACAGGCTGCAAAAGATGCTGGGAATGCTCTTCGCAAAATTTTAGGTCAATGAAAATTAAAGAAGAGGCTGTCTACCTCGCGACTTCAAGACGGCCTCTTCATTTCTGTATTTTTTGATGATTCATTGAATGGTTTTTATCCTAAACAATATGAAGGTGGGACTCGTGAAAAAGAACATTAAGAAATATGAAGGGTATATATTTATCCTACCATGGATCTTAGGATTTTTTATTTTTACTATTTTCCCCATTGGATTCGCCTTCTATATCGGTTTTACTGATTGGAATTCGTTTACTGAACCTAAATTTATTGGTCTAGATAACTATATTTCCCTTTTCAAAGACCCAAATTTCTTAAATTCTTTAAAAGTTACCGTTATCTATGCTGCATTCGCTATCCCTTTAGGTATCGTATCTTCTCTCTTAATTGCTGTAATTGTTAATGTAAAAGTGAAAGGAATCTACCTTTTTCGTACTGCCCTTTATCTCCCAGCTGTCGTTTCGGGCGTATCGATTGCCCTACTGTGGAGATGGATTTTAGACCCCGACTACGGTTTGATCAATTTTCTTCTTTCTTATATAGGGATTTCAGGGCCTAATTGGCTCGGTGACCCGGCTTGGGTATTGCCTTCGTACGTGATGATGGCCATTTGGGGAGCGGGGGGTGGAATGTTGACTTACCTTGCCGGCTTACAAGATATTCCTCGAAGTTTATACGAATCGGCTGAAATTGACGGAGCCGGTTGGTGGACTAAATTTCGTCACATTACCCTTCCGATGCTTAGCCCCGTGATTTTTTATAATCTTGTCATGGGCATCATCGGAGCATTTCGTAAATTCAATGATGCCTACATCATTGGAGGCGCAGGTAATCAAGCACAATTTTACATGGTTTATCTATATGAGAACGCCTTTAATTTTTACAAAATGGGATATGCCACAGCGATGGCTTGGATTTTATTTATCATTATTTTATTGTTGACTTTACTCGTGTTCAAAACCTCTCCCCTCTGGGTCTTCTATTCAGGGGAATTAGAGAATGGCAAAAAGAAAAAAACAAAAAATAAAAGTAGGTGAGTTAACCATGCCATCATTGACGATCACTCAACGGAAACGCATCCAAACCATTTTTGTCTATCTGTTCTTGATCGTCTCTTCAACAGCTACAGTGTTGCCTTTACTATGGATGATTTCAACATCATTAAAATCTGGAAGTGTTATTTTCCAAATCCCTCCTCAGTGGTTTCCTGATTCTCTTCATTGGGAAAATTATCAACGCGCCATTACGGATATTCCATTTTTCTTATACTTAAAGAACACTGTCATTATTACATTTTTTCGTATGATTGCTGAGGTGTTTGTTTCTGCTTTAGTAGCTTATGGATTTGCCCGTTTTGACTTCCCCGGAAAAAATATTTGGTTTATGATTTTATTATCAACGATTATGTTGCCGGGAGAAATCACAATGATTCCTGTATTCATCATGTTCAGCAAATTAGGATGGATCAACACCTTCAAACCGCTGATTGTTCCTGCCTTCTTCGGGGGACAAGCTGTATTCGTATTTTTGTTGCGCCAGTTTTTTCTCACCATTCCGCGCGAGTTAGAAGAAGCGGCACTTATGGATGGCGCGTCACGATGGCAAATATTTTATAAGATTTTCTTACCTTTATCAAAACCTGCCTTAGTAACAATCGCTCTGTTCTCGTTCCAGGGTTCATGGAATGACTTGCTCGGACCCTTAATGTACCTGAACGACTCGAATAAATTTACTCTCCAACTCGGACTTGCCATGTTTAATGGAATGACAAAAGTCGAGTGGGGCCCTCTGATGGCAGCTTCCTTGCTTGTGTTGCTTCCAACATTAGTTTTATTCTTTTCCTTGCAGAAATACTTTGTCGAAGGCATTTCCATTACCGGCATTAAAGGATAAATGGGGGAAGAAAAGCAGAATTCCCCCTGCCTCGACTAATTAGGAGGAATAGAGGGTCATGTCAACAATGGATATGCAAAACAATTTGTTTTATCGGCTGATTTTACATATTTATTGGCTCACTGTCTGTAATTGTTATTTCTTTTTATTTTGCATCCCATTTTTATTATCTTTATTTTGGTTTTGGAATCACCCGAACACTATCACGTTGTTACTCACATTGGTTTCCTTTATTCCGATTCCACCTGCTTTAACAGCCTCGTATCATGTAATGGGAAAAATCATCAGGGAAAAGCAGGTAGAACTCACAAAATCATTTTTTTACGGAGTCAAAACCAACTTTATCCAATGTTCTATGCTGGGGCTCTTCCAAGCAATCCTTACTATCATTTTGGCAGTCGATATCTTATTTATGAAACAACATGCGCTCGGTTTATATGTCATACCATTTTTATATATCTTATTATTGTTAAACGTATGTGTAGGAATATACTTATATCCTTTACTTTCTTATTTTCAAATGAAAAGTTGGGCTGCCATAAAATTAGCCATTTGGTGCTTCACGACAAAGTGGAAAACGACAATCATTTTATCAGCTCTTATTGCATTATTATATTTATTATTGTACCATTTTCCTAAAATACCTTGGTATCTTGTTGTTGGACCTTTTTGCTTTGCTGTTATGTATATCACAAGTCATCTATTTGTGGAAATCGAAGAGCACTTTCAATCCAATTAAACTTTTTATGACAATAATGATAAGCAAATCGAATAGTAGGTGTAGACTACATGAAAAAACGCATCACCATGCAAGACATCGCCGATCGGCTGAACATTTCCAAAAACTCGGTCTCTCAAGCGCTGCGCGGCAAAGAAGGGGTCAGCGAAGAAACGAGGGAGCTTGTGAAGCGTGTAGCCAAAGAAATGGGATATGAATATCCCGCCTCCCGCGCGAAGTCGCGCGGTAAACCGCCGAAGCAAATCGCCCTCATCGCCTCGGACCGCACGTTTTCGCTGAAATTTTTTGGTGAAATCTACTTAAGCATTGAACAGGAAGCACTATCACACGGCATGAGGCTGCACATCCAATCGGTCAATGAACAACAAAAACAGCAACTCCTGCTGCCTTCGTTCATTGAAGAAAAGGTCGTGGACGGCATCATCGTCCTTTCTCACATCAGCACCGAGTACATTCAACAAATCGTCGCCACTGGCATCCCGACCGTCCTGGTCGACCATCACCACCCGAACATTTCCGCTGACGCGGTGCTGACAAACAATCGGTTCGGGGCGTATGTGGCCGTCCAACATTTGTTGGAGCTCAACCATACCGACATTGCGTTTGTCGGCGACGTCAACTATTCGCCAAGCTATCAAGAGCGGTATGAAGGGTACTTATTGGCGCTGAAAGACTATGGAGTGAAACCAAACGAGGAGTGGATGTTCTGTCAGGCGCAAGAGGACGAAACGGTCATCGCAGGCTACATCCGCGAACTGAAGCGGCAGCCGACCGCCTGGTTTTGCGTCAATGACGGGCTTGGCTTTTTCGTCAGTACCAGCCTGCAGCAATACGGGCTAAAAGTGCCCGATGACGTTTCCGTCTGCAGCTTTGACAACGGACAGCTGTCGCAAATCGCGACGCCGAAAATCACGACCGTCGACATCGACCTGAAGCGCTACGGCAAACGAGCGGTGGAATTGTTGCTATGGCGGTGGGACCATCCGAACGAACCATTTCAGGAAGTGCTATTGTCTACGAAACTGATCAAACGGGAATCAACGGCAGCGAAACAGAAGCACTAGGGCGGGGCTGGCCTTTCGCCCCGCCTGTTTGCCAAGCAGCGTGCGGCGATTCCTTTCCATTCACTTGAAGCCGCCTTGTTTCATTTCCTCAATCTCCGCCACAGACAATCCGGTCAGTTCGTGAATCGTTTGCACATCAAACCCTTTCCGCAGCATCCGTTTCGCAATGTGCCGTTTTTCTTGCTCCGCTCCCTCTTTGCGTCCTTCCTCCCGTCCTTCCTCCCATCCTTGAATTTTTCCCCTTTGCTCATATGAGATGATCAATTCGAGCACGCGTTCTTTTTCTTTCGTCTCCATTTGTTCCACCTCGCTTCGGAGCCGTTGTTCTTCTTCATCGGACAGCTTCACATACGTTTCAAAAAAACCTATCAACAGACGCTGTTTGGCCTCGTCTAGCTCGAGACGCACCAACATGCGCAAAAATTGCTTTTTCAGTTCCACTCGTTCACTTTCAGTATACCCCATTTTGCTAAGCAGCGCAGCCGCCACTGGGTTGTCGGTGCGGATGAATTGGCGCCAGTTTTGCTTGCGCAACTCCACATGGAAAAAGCGAAAGTCAAGCACATCGCCAAACGGAAAGGAGAGCGTGAACGAGGAGGGTTCGTCTCGGATGGCATCATAGCTGAAGACGGCAATCGGAATGACCGGAGCGCGGTATTTTTCAAACAAGCGGCTGAAATAAAGAAACATTCGCTCGGGAAACGACGATTGGATGTACGCTTGGTTTTCCACATGAACAATGATCCATCCGTCTTCCCCTTTGAACTTCGTTTTCGCCAGCAAGTCTACCCGGTACTTCTCCCCAGCCGTTACATCCGTAAACAGCTCTTCGGACAAAAACGACAAATGGTTGAAATCAATATGCTCGTGCATATCCGGGAAGAAGAGAAGCACAAATTCCTCAAAAAACGTCTGCAACAGCTCTTTGAACAGCCGGTCGTGATCGATCGCCATACATTCACCTCACAAGAATACGTTTCGTATTCTCTTTTTCGTCATCGTCCGGCAAAATCCTGCCCATGGTAAAAAAATGGCCGTCCCTTTTCGAGAAGAGACAGCCAAACACCAAACCCCTATCTGCTCCTGGCAGCACGAGCGTTCCCTCCTTGCGCGCATGGCGTCAACGCGGGGAGCGCGCTACCCCAGCCCCGCCTTCCTTCCCCCAGCCGCAACTTTCGCCCGGCGGAAACGGGCGATCACGTCATCCATCCCCCCGCTGCCGAGCATCACGCCCGCGACGATGAAGAGAAAACCGGCCAGCTGCATCCATGAAATCGGCTCGCCAAGCAGCCAATGCGCCCCAAGCAGCGAAAAGAGCGGATTCAAGTTGATGAAAACCGCCGACTCGGCCGGGCCGAGGTGCTGCACAGCCTGATTGTAAAACATATGGCCGAGCGCCGTCGCCACGACCGCTGAAGCGAGGAAAATGAGCCAAAGCGGCAGCGTGCCTGTTTTCAAACTCGACAAGCCATGCGGTTCAAGCGCGAAACTTAGGACAAACAGCCAAAGCGACCCAAAGACAAGCATCCACCCTGTCATCACCCGCGCCTCAACCGTCGCCTTTTTGATCAGAATGAAGCTGATTCCTTGCGCCAAGACAGCCAAAAAGACGTACACATCCCCGATTGACAAATGGCCGAGGCCGCCGTCGCCGTTCGCGACGACAAACACGACGCCAAAAAACCCAAGCGCGATGCCGAGCAACCGAAACGACGTCGGCCGCTGGCCTAAAAACACGATCGCCAACAGCGCCGTCACCAGCGGCACGAGCCCTAAAACAAGACCCGCATTCACCGCCGTCGTGCTCGTCAGGCCCAACGCAAGAAAAAAGTGGTGAGCGACGACACTAAACATGGCGGCTAAACCGATCTGTTTTGCTTCGTTCCAGCCGATTTTTTCAAGCCGCCCGATCCCCCATAAAAACAAAAGCACGACCGACCCCGCCGTGAAAATCCTGAACGCCGTCAAGGTCACCGGGGAAAAATGCTCCACAAGAATTTTCAACGCCGTCACGTTCAATCCCCAAGCAACCATGATCCCAACCAGCAGCGCATAAATGAATGATTTCCTCATCGCACCCTACCTCTCCTGCCTGTTCGATTTTCCGCGGAACGCCAAAGGAAAAACGGAGCTCTAACCGCTCCGCCTTTCCGCCTGCTTCCCAATCAGACCAACCGCCGTTTCTCACGCCCGTGCATCATTTCCGACCACTCCTGCCATCCATTTTACTACACTCTGATAAATGTTTTAACTAAAACATGCGGCCGTATGTCTATCCTGCGGCACAGGCCATGGCGCTTCCCCTTTTCCCCGCCCATATCCGCCGCCCATCGTGCATATCGTATAACAGAGAGGGGAGGAGACTCCATGTTCCCACGCTACCGCCAAAAGACGATCCGATCCAAGACCTGGGCGGGGGTTCTCACTGCCGTCGCCGTGTTAGTGGCGATTTTGTCTCTGTTTCTGTCGAGCGAACGGAACGAGGCAAAAGAAATCGTTGACACGTTTTACCGCTACGAACAGGCAGGGGACTTCGGCAGCTCTTGGGAGCTGTTTCACCCGCTCATGAAAACGAAATTCCCAAAAGACGTCTACATCCAGCGCCGCGCCCACGTTTTTATGCAAGACTTCGGCGCCGAAACGTTCGAATACCGCCTTGACGAAGCGGAACACTTGTCTTCTTGGTCGATGTCAGACAAACAAAAACCGTTCCAAGACGTCTACCGCATCCGCGTCATCCAGACGTTTCATAGCGTTTTTGGTGTGTTTGAACTCCATCAAGACGTGTTTGTCGCGAAGAAGAATGGGAAATGGGGCATCGTATTTTCTTACGATTTATAAATCTTGCCAAATGAAGCAACCATCGTAGTTCCTGGTTAACTGCTATCATGGCACTTCTCCATCGAGCGAGAAAGGAGTGAAATGGAAATGTATCAACATATCGTCAAACGCGGGGAAACGATCGCATCCATCGCCAGAGACTACCGCACGTCCGTCGCGGCGCTGCTTCGCGCCAACGGCCTTACCGCCTCGTCCGTCATCGTTCCCGGCCAAGCGATCCTCATCCCTCACCTTCCGGCCAAAGGCTCGATTCCGTATACGATCCATGTATCGATCAGCCGCCGGCAACTCACCTTAAAGTATCGAGGACGAACGATCCGCACCTACCCAATCGGCGTCGGCAAAATGGTCACCGCCACCCCCGTCGGCGACTTTGTCATCGTCAACCGCCAGCCAAACCCTGGCGGACCGTTCGGCGCGATGTGGCTCAGCTTATCGAAAATCCATTACGGCATCCACGGCACGAACAACCCGTCCTCAATCGGCAAATACGTATCCAAAGGCTGCATCCGTATGCACAACAAAGACGTGCTCGAACTCGCCTCGATCGTCCCGAACGGAACGGAAGTGTTCATTCGGCCGTGAGGATTAAAACCAATCGTCATTCGTTATGACAGCCTGGTTGACCAAGCATCCGCTGAAGAGAAACCATTCGGTCTGCGAAAGAAATCCTTTTTGGACCATCTTCGATTTTCAGGACGACGGCCGTTGATCCCGAACGGACAACGCGGTTCCGTTCGGGCGGAAGATCACAACCAATCGAACAGACGGTAAACAAGTGAAGTTGAGACGATGGTGGATGGGATTTCCCTCCACACCAAGGACATTTTGTTTAAGCGGTGAAGAACCAAGAAAAAGAACTAGCGGTAAAACAAAAGGCCTTTGCAATCGCCAAAAACCTCCTCAATGTCTTGACCATTCACGAAGTGGCGAAACGAACCGGGCTGACCGCCGCCGAAGTTGCCGACATCTCTAGGGCAATGGACAACGATCCGTCGCCGATCCAATAGCGCCAAAGAGTCACAACCGTTTGTCCCTTTTCCTCACAGGCAATCCGCACGGTTCTTGCGTGTAGAACAAGCAGCAACCGGACTTGGTCTTCAGTTCGTGTCCGCAAAAACGGGCGCACTTCAAAGTGCGCCAACTTCTCTCTCCACTTGCCTATTACCGATGGGCTTCCTCCGCCAACCACCAATAAGGGCGACGTTTCGTCTCTTCGTGACGCTCCACTTTCTCCGTCCACCAGTGAATCAAAAACAATCTTAATTTCATTACGCCCAAAAGGCCGGTGAAAAACAGTTGTTTCCCTTGATCGATGGGTGAACATGTGAAAAGCAATACCGATGCTACAGGGTTTTTCTACTTGAGAAATGATGCTGGAAATCGGCATACTCTCTTAAATCACCGGCCTTCTAAACACAACGGGTATTCCCAAGGAACTTGATGAAAACTGATGACTCCTATCGGTGAGACACCCTACACCCACTAGCACCTCCCAAACGAGGTGACCTAAAATGGCAAAAAATTTTTACACTTATTGATTGACAAAAACGAACAAAAAGAAATAAAATATTGTTACAAAATAACAACAACATGTTAAATTAGAACAAAACGATCAAAGGATGAATGTACATGTTGCCCAAAGAACGACGTGAATGGATTGAAAAGCAATTAATCACTCAAGGCAAAGTCGACATTGAAGAGCTATCACAGCAATTAAACGTATCAACCATGACCATTCGAAGAGATTTGGCCCTTCTAGAAAGACAAGGAAAGATCGTCCGGACACACGGCGGAGCCATTCATTCACGGGCACTGATTCAAGAAACACCTTACTCAACAAAAAAGGAAAAGAATATGAAGTGGAAACAAGCCATTGCCCGTAAGGCCGTTGAGTTCATCCCTGAAAATGCCAATATCATCTTGGACTCCGGGACAACCACTTTTGAAGTCGCTAAGCTGATCAAAGACCGAGAAGACTTAACAGTAGTCACCAATGATATTAAAATTGCCGCTGAACTCATGGAAAGTCAATTAAAGGTGATCGTAACGGGTGGGGAGCTTCAAAACCAAGTCGGCACATTGTATGGATGGCCAACCCAGGAACTACTTAAAAACATTCAGGCAGATCTCTTCTTTCTGGGAGCCCACGCGGTCGATATCATCTCCGGCGTCACAGCACCTACATTCGAAAAATCGTTAATCAAAAAACTGATGATACAGGCGGCTGAAACAACTTGGTTGCTTGCTGACTCAAGCAAATTTAATCAAAAAGCGTTTTCTCTTGTTTGTCCACTCTCAGAGTTGGAAGGAATTATTACTGACGATGGATTGAATGAAGAAGACCAACATCAATATAGCGAGCATACCAACATAATCATTGTTCACCCATAAGTAAGTTTCAATAACAAGTATTTGCCTACCGGCATCCCATACCGCTCCAGAGTAACAGGAAGTGCTTAAGGAGGTGATTCAACCAGTTGTAATATCAACGATTTCCGTAGACGGGAGGGGAGACAATCATCATGAAAATCGGGGTTATTGCCGATGATCTGACCGGTGCTAATGCAACAGGCGTAAGATTGGCCAAACAAGGATTCAAAACGGCAACCTTTGTCAGAAATGCCTCATTAACCGACATCGAAAAGTACGATGCCGTCTGCATTGACACCGATAGCCGCTATTCTCCGCGGGAAATTGCCGAAGATCGTGTGCGTCAAGCGGTCAGCTACTTCAAACAATGGAATGTTGAGATCGTTTGTAAACGGATCGACAGTACTGTCCGCGGCAACATCGGAATCGAAATTGACACCGTTTTGCGCGAACTCGGTGATCATTCTGTAGCCATTGTCGTCCCTTCTTTTCCTGACTCGGGAAGGATGACAACCGGTGGGTATTTGCTCGTTGACGGTGTACCTGTTCAAGAAACAGACGTAGCTAAAGATCCGTTGATGCCTGTTTATCAGTCGTTCATTCCTGCCCTCATTCAGCAACAAAGTATGCACTCCGTCGCACTGATAGGGCTCGACACAGTTCTCTACGGCGCAGAATCCATCGCACAGCAACTCAGAGAGAAAATCGAACACGGAAACCGAATTATCGTGATCGATGCCGTCAATGACGAACATATTGAAACGATTGCCTTTGCGATGATGTAAATTAGCACATTATTTCAGAATCCCTTTTTCAAATTATTTCGGACGGATTCGGAAATAATGTGCAAAATCTTTGCGAATTATTCCAGGTTTTGCAGATTATTTCCGAACATTTGCACATTATT
>NZ_SDLA01000059.1:0-513 GCF_013096845.1 Geobacillus sp. BMUD | reverse complement strand
GACCCCGAAGAGCGCAAAGACCAAAACGCAAATTCGGATCAGATCCCGTGCGACACCGCTGTCAAAGATCACCCTCAGGCCGCTCTCTGTCAGAGACAGAAACTGCTGATACACAACACCCTGAACGATGATCATGCCAAGCACGACAAGGAGCCAGTGAGCCCGCTTCTTCAGATAGCCATGCCAGAACCACAAGATATTTGCGCGGTCCTGAACCGTGAAGAGTTTGTTGTTTTCCGTGTCTCCATGCTGCTTGGAGGTATTGATCGCCATCTTTGAAGCCACGCTTTTGGAAAGTGGGTGGGAACCGGGAGCGTGCTCGCCGCGTGCGAGCGCAGCTCTTCGCATAGCCTGAGCTTGCGGCGAGGTCACCCCCTCAACCCGATCACAAACCTGTCCGACTTGACATCCTGCCCGCCCTAAAGGACGGGCATGCCTCCTGCGAGACGCTCATGCCCGAGCGCGAGAATGTTGCGGGCAGTATTCACGTCCCTGTGGTGGACGAAGCTGCAC
>NZ_SDLA01000058.1:0-516 GCF_013096845.1 Geobacillus sp. BMUD | reverse complement strand
AGATCGTACCTGCCCCAAGACAGACCACCATATCCCCCGGACGCGCCTGTTCACGGACCAGCCGTTCCAGATCGTCCTCGTTCAGGATGGCGCGCGCGTGCCGATGACCATGGCGGATCAAACCGGCCACCAGATCATCGCGTGACGCGCCTTCAATGGGGTCTTCGCCCGCCGAAAAGACCTCGGCAATCGCCACCACATCCGCCTCGTTGAAGCAGGCGCAAAAATCCTCAAAAAGGCTCGACAAGCGGGTGTAGCGGTGCGGCTGGTGCACCGCGATGACCCGGCCTTCTGAGGCCTGCCGCGCCGCTTTCAAAACAGCGGCAATCTCGACCGGGTGGTGGCCGTAATCGTCAATGATTGTTACGCCGTTCCATTCGCCGACCTTTGTAAAGCGGCGATTCACACCACCAAACACAGCCAGCGCTTCACGAATTTCGGATTTCTTCATCCCCAGATGCCGCGCCACGGCAACTGCGGACAGGGCGTTCGACACGTTGTGATCGCCGGGCATCG
>NZ_SDLA01000057.1:0-516 GCF_013096845.1 Geobacillus sp. BMUD | reverse complement strand
GGCCAGTCCCATCTGGCGCGGCAGGTAATAGGTGCCACCCGCGTCCGGGATCAGACCGATCCGGGTAAAGGCTTGTAGGAAAAAGGCGGATTCGGTGGCGATCACCACATCCGCCGCCAGTGCGAGGTTGGCCCCTGCCCCAGCTGCGGCCCCGTTGACGGCGGTGATTGTCGGGACCGGGCAGTCATAGATCGCGCGCAGCATGGGCACGTATTCGTCGCGCAGCGTGCGTTCTAGATCAAGATTGGCCGCATTCGCCCGGTCACCCAGATCCTGCCCCGAGCAAAAGGATTTCCCTGCGCCCGTCAGCACGACCACCCGCGCGGACTTGCCACCTTCAAGCACCGCATCAGTGATTTCGGCCCGCATCTGGGTATTCAGGGCGTTCATCACTTCGGGACGGTTCAAAGTGACCGTGGCAATATTGTCAGTGATGTCAAAGGTGATGGTCTCGTAATTCATGCGCCGGGCACTCCTGCTTCTGCTTGCGGCATCAAATACACAAGCAGCCGGTTT
>NZ_SDLA01000056.1:0-522 GCF_013096845.1 Geobacillus sp. BMUD | reverse complement strand
TATTGATACAGCGGACATGATCCTGCTGATCGGCACCAACCCGCGCGAAGAAGCGCCGGTGCTGAACGCGCGGATTCGCAAGGCCTGGGCGGCGGGTGCCAAAGTTGCCCTTATCGGAGAGCCGGTCGATCTGACCTATGACTATATTCACCTTGGCACAGGCCGCGATGCGCTGGCCAAGCTGGCCGAGATGGATCATTCCGATAAGCATGGTGTACCGGGTGTGATGATCATCGGCCAAGGCGCGTTGCGCGAGGTTGATGGCGCAGCTGTTCTAGGGACAGCGATGAAAACCGCCGAGGCGGGACAGTCGAAATTCCTGGTTCTGCACACCGCAGCCGGTCGCGTTGGTGCGATGGATGTGGCGTGCACCACCGAAGGCGGCATGGACAAAGCCATTGATGGCGCAGAGGTGATCTACAACCTCGGCTCGGACGAGGTCGACATCGCTGCTGGGCCTTTCGTGATCTACCAAGGCAGCCATGGCGACCGCGGTGCACACCGCGCCGACATCATCCTGCC
>NZ_SDLA01000055.1:0-531 GCF_013096845.1 Geobacillus sp. BMUD | reverse complement strand
CCGATGCCGTGATCGCCTGCGCGGTGGTGCGTCCCAGATGGGGGCCGTATTCCCAAGTGAGAACTTCGTTGGTCTTGAGCATGTCCGGTAGCCCAGCGGGCACATAACGGATCTTGTAGCCTTCGGCCTCTCGGTGCCAGTCGAAGATTTGCTGGTCCACCAAGGCACGAGGCGCATTGGTCAGGGTCAATGCGTTTGCCAGCAGGTCTGTTGCGTTTTCGGGATGTTCTGAGAGTCCAAGAAGCCAGTCCGCCGAAACGCCAAGCACACTGGCACAGGCCCCCACCACATGCGCGTTCGGCAGCCTAGCGGCATCATCCCGCAAAAGCTGTGAGATTGTTGACCGGTCGATGCTGGTACGCCGAGCCAGTTCACTCTGGTTCGTTCCAGATCGGCGGATTGCGATCAGCAGGCGTGTGCGGAACAGATCGGCCCGTTGCAGCTTGTCCATCAGTAAAATCTAACATTTGGTGATATTAGTCACGGTTAAAGACAATTGTGCACTGTTGTCAGAATTCTGCAAGTCAGGCG
>NZ_SDLA01000054.1:0-560 GCF_013096845.1 Geobacillus sp. BMUD | reverse complement strand
GCTATCAGTATTCCAAAATATCTTAAAAAAGATGGCTTTCATTCACTGATCATTGGCCAGATTCGTATAGACGGCAACAAATTCACGATACCGTATTCTCGCCTATTTAAAAAGACTCACAAGCCTATCACGATAACGATTCCGCCTGTGTTGCTGGACAAAAAGATTAAGCAGATTGAAATCATTCCTAAGCATCATGCCAGGTTCTTTGAGATTCAGTACAAATATGAAATGCCTGAAGATCAAAGAGAATTAAATGACCAAAAAGCACTGGCAATTGATTTAGGATTAAACAATTTTGCCACTTGTGTCACATCAGACGGCAGATCATTCATCATTGATGGGCGGAGATTAAAAAGTATAAATCAATGGTTTAACAAAGAAAATGCCAGACTTCAAAGCATTAAAGATAAGCAAAAAATCAAAGGCACGACTCGTAAACAGGCGTTGCTTGCTATGAATCGCAATAATAAAGTGAATGATTATATCAACAAGACTTGCCGTTACATCATTAACTACTGTATTGAAAATCAAATTGGCAAACTTGTCATTGGCTATGC
>NZ_SDLA01000053.1:0-566 GCF_013096845.1 Geobacillus sp. BMUD | reverse complement strand
CTCCTAGAGCGGGCACTGGACAAGCGGCAGCGACACAAATTGGGAGCTCATTACACACCACGAAAGTACGTCGAAAGACTTGTTGTTCCGACTGTCATCGAACCGTTGCGCGAGGACTGGCGGGACGTTCAGGCTGCTGTTCAGCTACTCGCAAGTCAAGGCAAGGACAAAGAAGCCCGCGGGCAGATCGGTAAGTTCCACGCTCGACTCTGCCAGATCACAATTCTTGATCCTGCCTGTGGATCAGGAAATTTTTTGTACGTTTCCTTAGAAATGATGAAGCGTCTAGAGGGTGAAGTTTTAAAACTATACGAAGAATTTGGTGGCCAAGAAAGCTTGCGAATAGGCATTGATGTATTCGGTGGTAGCACAGTAGACCCGCATCAGTTTCTGGGGATCGAGCTGAATCCCTGGGCCGCAAACGTGGCCGAGCTGGTGCTGTGGATCGGCTACCTGCAATGGCACTACCGCACCCATGGCACCGCAGCCCCATCCGAGCCGGTGCTGCGCGACTTTAAGAACATCCGCAACGCCGATGCGGTTCTGGAATGGTCCGACCGCACCCC
>NZ_SDLA01000052.1:0-571 GCF_013096845.1 Geobacillus sp. BMUD | reverse complement strand
GGAAGCAAGCCCAACCGGCACGCCCAGAAATGTGGTGGCCAGACGTGCGGCGCGGTCGAACATTTCGTCAGCTGGTGTGTCCATCACCCTTGCGTCGGCCAAGGCGTTCAAACGGGCGGGATCAGACAGGCGATCTTCATGATCCGGCAAAGGCTTTGATGGAAATGGCGCGGCGCTGCTTGGTTTATGCATATTCATCCGCGTGGCCCCCAAGGTGACGCGACCTTCGATCAACTATTCCACAAAAATGCCTGCACTCCCCCTGAGCGCTGACAATCTTTACTGGCCAAGGGCACGGAGCGCACCCTAAAGCTGTGTCGGAGATAGATCATAACGCCCAATCTGAAGCAGGCAAAGCAGGAATGTCAGACCACGCGGGAAACCCTGCGTTTTCAGACTGTTCCGATTGTCAGTTCAAACTGACAGGCGCGGTGCCCGTGCATCGCACAGCACGTGGTTTCGCGGCAAAGGGCGCGCGGATGCACCAAGGTTCGGTACAGGTGTTGGAACACCGCCGCGTGCCAATGGCACAGAGGCACATCGCTGGTTTCGCCCAGCACAATAGGATTGT
>NZ_SDLA01000051.1:0-612 GCF_013096845.1 Geobacillus sp. BMUD | reverse complement strand
ACGGAACAAAGCCTGACGCTGCGCACCGCCGATCCTGACACACAGACGCTGGTCGACGGCGTCTACGTGATCGAGGGCAATCTGTTCACAGGCGAAGACCTGTCAGAAGACATCGACATGTCCGCCTGGGGCACCTCATCTCGTGATGTCGGCGCCTATGTGCCGGGGGACACGGCAGAGCTCCGCGACGGCGAGCGGATCACCGTGCAGGCCAATGGCGAATACCGGCTGGAAAGCCCGGTTGAGATGGAAGGCAGCCGCGGTCAGCGGATCTTCGTGACTGCCGAACTGCCGCCGGATTTCACGCTTGAGAACTACCAACAGGTTCTTTTCTCGGGCAATGCGACCGACAGCATGGCCAAGGCGTTCTTCAACACACTGACCGTGACGATCCCGGCAACGATCATTCCCATCGTGGTCGCGGCTTTTGCGGCCTATGCGCTGGCATGGATGGATTTCGCGGGCAGGGCGCTTTTGATTGCCATCATCGTGGGTCTTTTGGTGGTGCCGCTGCAATTGGCGCTGATCCCGCTGCTGAAGCTGCATCTGGGGATCGGCATAGGAAAGGGGTATCTGGGCACTTGGCTGGCCCATACAGGTTTCGGATTACCC
>NZ_SDLA01000050.1:0-645 GCF_013096845.1 Geobacillus sp. BMUD | reverse complement strand
CCGCCCCCTCGGCCACGGCGGCGGCAAAAATATCCTCGAACCGGGCGTCAATGTCGGTTTCGTCGCCGAAGGCGTCCACCACGGCCTGCGCCGGGTCCGGTTCGGCTGGTTCGACCCCGGTAAGCACGTCGCGGATCGCTTCAAGCGCCGCGTCGCTGTGCATGAAAACCTCGGAACGGCTCGCCCATATCGTCATTCTGATCCCCCCGGAAATCCGGGCGCGACCCTGCTGGCCGCGCCCAGTTCCATTTTACGCCGCCTGCGATTCCTGGGCCAGGGCTTCCGCTTCCCCGGGCCGGACAAAGTCCGCCGCTGCCTGCGCCTGCGCCGCCGCCCGGAAGATCGCGCGCTTGTCCTCCCTCAGGACCTTCGCCCAGCTCTGGACGTAGGCGGCGCTCTGGCTGAATTCGGGGGTGAGGCCAAGTTTCACCGCCGCCATGCAAGCGCCAATCTCGGCCACCAGTTCCTCGAACGCGTAGTCGCGCTTTCCCTTCACCTCTCCGGCCTCGTCAAAACGGCCCAGCCGGGTATGGTGCCCGGTCCAGTGCATGAGTTCATGCAACGCCGTCGCGTAGTAGCCTGCCGGCGTGTAAAACAAGGCGGGCCGGGGGAGGTGAATCTGATCTAGTTTCAGGTGATAATACG